>CAMFRJ010000020.1 GCA_945981915.1 uncultured Erysipelotrichaceae bacterium | reverse complement strand
AGATTCGCCTTAGTCTCGTGGGCTCGGAGATGTGTATAAGAGACAGTAAGAAGGGTGATATAAACCAGTTGGTTGATAATATTCATCTTTTATATATTCAAAATGTAATTTTTTTAATAATCTTTGAGAAGCGTTATTGTCAGGATGATGTCCTGCAAATAATGCTTTTGTTTTTAATGTAGAAAAAGCATAATTGATAACAGCATTGGCTGCTTCAAAGGCAAAGCCTTGATGCCAAAATTGAGGAAGAAGATGAAAACCGATTTCATAGTAAGAATCATGTTTTCTTAAGCCACAACACCCCATAAACTGTTCTGTGGACAATTCAAAAATAGGCCAATACTGAACATGATCATTTCGTTCATTTTCTATTTCGGTGTGTAATCTGTTTTCAATATCATTTTCATTCATGATTCCATGAGCATAAATATATTTTGTCACTTGTGGATTTGACCACAAGATTTTAGCCAATAACAGATCTGATTCTTGCCATATAGAAAATCCTATCCTTTCAGTTTTCATTAAATAATGTCTTTTCATTGTAAGTCTCCTACATTTTTGACTAATGTGATCAAATCATCAACAGTGGTAAAACCATTTTTCTTATAAAAGTGGTAAGCTGGTATATCTCTTCCTGTCTGTAAAAAAATAGTCTCTATCTTTTGTTCTTTTATCTTTTTTTCGATTTCTTTTAAAAAAGATGTTCCTAATCCTTTTCCTTGATATTTTGTCTCAATACATAGTTCATCAATACGGTATTCTGTTCCTTGATACCAATGACGAATATGTCCAATAGCTAAACCTCTCATTTGATCTTGTTCAAATAAACCAAAAACCAATGAATTGTTATTGCCCATTAAGTCAATGAGATAGTGATAAAGCTGTTGTTCATCGCTCCAATCATCATACCATGGTTCTTGGCTAAATACTTTTTTAAAAAATGTAGCAATTTCCTCAAGTTGCTTGACATTTAATTCTTTTATCATCATATGAATGACTCCTTATTTTTAATCATTACTTTTAACTCATACGATAATGTCCAATGATATCATTCCTTTTTTCTAAAATATCTTCTTCATAACTGATTTGATAAGGACTGTAGTGATGAATGATCAAAGGAACACCATTTTTATTTCTTTGATCAGAGACAATTCCGATATGTTTTTGAAAAACAACAATATCGCCTCCTTGCCACTTTTCTATTTGATGAATATCTTGTGTCAAAGATAGTGCTTGATGATCGAAATAAATCTTTAAATTTCTTACTCTTCTAAAATCAATATTTTTGTCAACAACATCAATTTGGTAATCATCTCGATGAAGAAGTATATCTTCGTTGACGAGTTCTTTGAGATTATAACCAGCATTGAGTAAACCAAAACCGACAACATCACTACATACGCCATAACCATCATCGGGATAACCAGATCCATAGTATTGACTCTTATATTTTGGCTTTGTGGTAATATAAGCTCTGACATTTTGTAGAATATCACTTTGATCATCAATACCATCATTGTCTTGATCAAATTGACTGACATATGTCTTTATATCAAAATCTTTATTGTCATATTGACGATGAGGGATGAAATGAAGATCATAACTCATATAGATCATTCCACAAAATAAACTTAATAAACTAAATAATAGAAGTTTCTTTTTCATGATAGATGTCTCCTTTGATGATATATGAAAAAACAGGAATTCTCCTGTTTATTCTCCAAATTCTTGAGTACATTTTTTTAACATGTCACGAATCGGTAGTTCATATGGACATCTTGTTTCACATAATCCACATTCAATACATTGTGATGCTTTAACTGGTAAAGAGGCATAACGGTCTCTGGCCCAATCTTCTAAATTATATCTTTCTAAATAACCAGCAAATAAGAAAACACTTGGAATAGATATTCCTACAGAACAAGGTGCACAATAATTACAACGACGACAGAATTGATGACCAAGTTGTTTTTTGATGCTTTCTATTTTGTTTATTTCTTCTTCACAAAGAGGAGAACTGTCACAACAAGCTTTGACGTTCTCATCAATTTCTTTGATATCAGCCATACCTGGGATAACAACAGTCACGTCAGGATTTTGACAAATATAACGTAAAGCTAAAGTTGCATCTTCAATAGCACCGCCAGCTAATGGTTTCATATCGATAAAACCAATATTTTTTTCTTGACATTTTTTGATGAGATCAGCACCTTGCTGTTCTATAAAATTATAAGGGAACATGATGGTTTCTACCCAATCATATTCTAAAGCACGTTTAAATACTTCTACAGAATGAGCGGTAAGTCCAATATGTCCTATCAATCCTTGGTCTTTAGCTTCTAATAATGCTTCTAAAGCACCACCAGCACCAATGACTGTATCTAATTGTTCATTGTTAGGATTGTGAACCTGATAAAGATCAATATAATCAGTTCTTAAAGCTTTTAAACTATCTAAGATATCATTTGCCATAGCTTCTTTTGTGCGTGACATACTTTTAGTTGCAATCACAAATTGATCTCTGATGCCTTCTAAAGCATAACCTAAATAAGCTTCAGAGACTGTATAACCCTTTGCAGTATCAATATAATTGATACCTTCTTCAACAAGTTTTTTCATCAATTGCTTTGTTGTTTCTTGATCAACTCTTTGAATAGGAATACCACCAAAACCCATTCTGGAAATTTTTAAACCAGTTTTTCCTAATATTTTATACTCCATTGTTTTTTCCTCTCTTTCTTACAAATATGATCCTTACTTTTTTCTTTTCCTGTATTATAACACATTACTTACAAATAGGTGTTTATTTTCAAAATATCTTATCTCTTTGTAAGGGATTCTTGTTGATGTGATTAAATATTTGAGCAATGAGTGATGATTTTGCATATATTGCTTTTCTTGAGCCAATTCTGTTGATGCATATATTTAACAATCTTCTGGATCTGTTCCTTTCAACATGTGATGCTCATGCCAGTCAGGTTCTCTCATTTTCAGGACATAACCAGCTTTTTTTAAGCGGGAATATAACTATCTTCATTTGTACAATTGTCGACTAAAAGAAGAATATCAATAACATCTTTAACACATAATCCATTGACAGCAGTTGAGCTAATATGTTCAACGATTATCTGTTTATTGTTGATAGCTTGTTCTATTTGGAATTGTAGAGTTCATCTTTCTTGATAGGGAAGAAGGATTACTTTTTTTCTAATTCTGTGAGTTCTTCTTTTGTACATTTTTTGAAATATTGTTTAGATAACATGGTTTTTCTAAAAAATATGACGACAATTATTACATCATCAAATGATTTATCAATAAAAAGGCATCTGATGAAATGATATGAAACTTTTCGTTTTAGAATAATACAAAACAATAACATTTATTTGAAAAGTTAAATGAATATGGTATAATAACTTGACTATAAAAAAAGGAGGATACTATGGTAACTTTTCAAGATTTTGGATTAAAAAGATATTGCTATCAAGTAATCGATGAGTTGGGATTTCAAAATCCAACTCCAATACAAGAAAAAGTCATTCCCCTTGTATTAAAAAGAAAAGATGTAATTGGTATATCACAGACAGGAACAGGGAAAACACATGCTTTTCTCTTACCTATTGTTAGTCAAATAGATACAACAAAAGATTATGTACAGGCAGTCATTACAGCACCGACTAGAGAACTCGCTATGCAATTATTTAATAATGCGAAAAAGTTCGTAGATTATTTACCAGAGTTAAGAGTGTCATTGGTCGTTGGTGGTAGCGATAGACAAAGAGCTGTCAATAAATTATCAACACAACCTCATATTGTCATTGGAACACCAGGAAGAATTAAAGATCTTTCTTTAGAAGCCCAAGCTTTAAAAATAACAACTGCAAAGATCTTTGTGGTCGATGAAGCTGATATGACTTTAGAGTTTGGATATTTAGAAGATATTGATGCTGTAGCTGGTAAAATGGCTGATGATCTGCAAATGCTTGTTTTTTCAGCAACAATTCCTCAAAATTTACGACCATTTTTAAAGAAATATATGCAAAGTCCAGTGACTGTAGAAATTGATAGTCAGTTAGTGACAACAGCGAATGTGGAACATATTTTATTGGCGACAAAACATAAAGATCGTTATGATTTGTTAAAACAGATCATGAATGTCATTGATCCTTATATTTGTATTATTTTCGCAAATAAAAGAACAGAGGTCTCTCAAATAACTCATCAATTAAGAGAAGATGGTTATAAGGTTGGAGAAATCCATGGAGACTTAGAACCACGTGAAAGAAAGAAAATGATGAGACAAATCAACAATAATGAATATCAATATATCGTTGCTACTGATATTGCTGCAAGAGGTATTGATATTGATGGTGTATCTCATGTCATTAATATGGAACTACCTACAGAACCTGATTTTTATATTCATCGTAGTGGCCGTAGTGGTAGAGGTAATTATACAGGAGTATGTTATTCTATGTATGATAGTGATGATGAAAAGAATATTGCAGTTCTTGAAAGAAGAGGTATTGAATTTAAGAATATGCAATTAAAGAATGGTGAATTTGTAGATCTTGGTCAAAGAGAAAAACGTAAAAAACGTATCAGACAACAAACGGAACTTGAAAGACAGGTTCAGATGATCATTAGAAAACCAAAAAAAGTAAAACCAGGATATAAGAAAAAACGTAAATATCAAGTTGAACAAGTTGTTAAAAAACAAAAGCGTGCCATGATTAGAGAAGATATCAAACGCCAGAAGAAAGAATGCGCAAGGCAGGCACAGATTGCAAAACGAATGGAGGAAGACAATGATAATTGGTAGTCATGTTTCCATGTCAGGGAAAGACATGTTATTGGCTTCAGTGAAAGAAGCTTTATCTTATGGGGCTAATACTTTCATGTTTTATACAGGAGCTCCTCAAAATACCAGAAGAAAAGAAACGAGTGAATTAAAGATTGAAGAAGCCAAAGCTTTGATGAAACAATCTGGTATTGATATCAGAAATGTTGTTGTTCATGCCCCTTACATCATTAATTTAGCTAATACTGTTAAAGAAGAAACTTATGAATTGGCTGTTCGTTTTTTAAAACAGGAATTGCAAAGATGTGCGGATATTGGAACTTCTATTTTGGTGTTACATCCCGGTTCTCATGTTCAAGCAGGGCTTGAAGCGGGTTTGAATCAAATTATTCTTGGATTAAATGAGGTTCTTAAAGAAACACCATATCAAGGCAAGATTGCTTTAGAAACAATGGCAGGTAAGGGTAGTGAAGTTGGAACAACATTTGATCAGTTAAAATATATTATCGATCATTGTGATTATCCTGAAAAATTAGGAATTTGTTTAGATACATGTCATATTCATGATGCTGGTTATGATCTTTCGAATTTCGATGCTATTTTAGATGAATTTGATCGTGTTTTAGGATTAGAAAATCTATTGGCTGTTCATCTTAATGATTCTAAAAATGTCAAAGGAGCACATAAAGATAGACATGCTAATTTAGGTCATGGAGAAATAGGTTTTGATATTTTAAATGGTGTGGCACACAATGAAAGAATAAAAGATGTTCCTAAAATTTTAGAAACACCTTTTATCAACCAAAAAGCTCCTTATAAAGAAGAAATAACTATGTTAAAAAATCAGACATTTACAAATATTGAATAATTGTCCTGAAATAAGCTTTTTAATTTTAAACTAGTCGCAAGACTAGTTTTTTCTTTAATATAATGAAATAATGCAGGTAAATAGTGATCGTTTGTTAAAACAAACTTGTTATTTTCTATAATACGATAAATAATGAGTAAATCTTCTTCTTTTAATTGCAATGATTCTATTTGATGTATTTTTTTAAAATCATCAAATGAAATAAAGTGATTAATCAGTTGTTCTTCCATAAATATGCCTCCAATACATATATATGAAAAGATGGTGAATTAATTCACCATCTTTAAGATTTCTTCTTTTAAAGTTTCAACCATATCTTCCTGTTTCACTTTTTTTATAATTTCACCTTTTTTAATTAATAATCCCTCTTTGACACCACCAGCAATACCGATATCAGCATTTTTGGCTTCACCTGGACCATTAACAGCACATCCCATGATGGCCACAGTAATATCACTATGAATATTATTTAAAAAGTCTTCAATCTCTTTAGCAACAGGAATCAAATTATATTGAATTCTTCCACAAGTTGGACAAGAGACCAGTGTAGGTACATTTTTAATCAAATCTAATTCTTTTAATAATGTTTTCGCAACTTTGATTTCTTCTACAGGATCATCACTTAAAGACACTCTAATGGTATTACCAATACCATTGTATAATAAAGTTCCAATACCTAAAGAAGATTTAATTGTTCCTCCTAATTTTGTTCCTGCTTCAGTGACTCCTAGGTGCAGTGGGCAATTAAAAGTTTCGCTCGCTAACGTATAAGCTTCAATCGTCAACATTGTATTTGAAGATTTTAAAGAAATACAGTAATCATGGAAATCTAATGATTCTAGGATATCAATATGTTTCTTAGCACTTTCAATCATACCTTGAGCAGTAGGTTTTCCATATTTTTCTAAAATTTCTTTTTCTAAAGAACCACCATTAACTCCTATACGAATAGGAATATGATTTTTCTTACAAGCCTCAACAACTGCTCTCGTTTTTTCGTCACTTCCAATATTTCCAGGATTAATTCTGATTTTATCAATCCCTGATTCAATTGCAATCAGTGCCAAACGATAATCAAAATGAATATCAGCAATTAAAGGAACATGAACCTGTTTTTTGATTTCCTTAATAGCGTAAGCATCTTCTTGATCAAAAACAGCCATTCTGACAATTTGACAACCAGCATTTTCTAATTCTTTAATTTGTTTTACGGTTGCTTCAACATTTTTTGTTTTTGTATTTGTCATTGATTGAATAATGACATCATTATTGCCACCTAAAGTGAGATTCCCAACTTTAAATGATCTTGTTTCATTTCTTTTCATATGCATCACCTAATACTATTATAAATTATTTAGATAACTTTTCAAACTCATTTAATAAATCTTCAAAATAATGGAAAGCATCATCATAAATAGCGTCATCCAATGGATTAACACCTGCATGTGTTAATAAGTCTACTGGTGATTCTTTGCCACCTGATTTTAAGAAGTTTAAATATTGTTCGATTTGTTTTTGGTCTCCTTGTAAAATACGTTTAACAATAGCTAAGGCAACAGTCATACCTAAAGTATATTTATAGACATAATAGTCATAGTAAAAATGTGGAACATAGTAACATGACCAGCCAACAAGTTCATCCATTTTTACAGCATCACCAAAATACTCTTGGCTCAACTTAGCGTATAAATCAGTAATGATCTTTGATGACATGGGTTCATTATTTTGTGCCATCGTATGCAGTCTATGTTCAAAATCAGCAAACATAGGCTGCCTAAAGATTAAACCAACACAATTTTCTAACTGCTCATAAATGTAGTATCTTTTTTCTTCTGATGTTTTGGCATGTTCCATCATGTAATTGATCAATAATGTTTCATTGACTGTAGAAGCGACTTCAGCGACAAAAATACGATAGTGACTATTGATAAATTCTTGATTGTGATTAGAAAGATAAGTGTGAACACTATGTCCTAATTCATGAATTAATGTAGACATAGAATTGTAATCACCAATAAAATTCATTAAGATATATGGTTGTGTTAAATAGCTACCACTACTATAAGCTCCTTGACGTTTTCCTGTTGTAGGATAATAGTCAATCCATCTTTCTTCTTTTGCTTGATGAATAATATTTAAATAGTCTTGACCAAAAGGAGCTAATGCTTTTTCAATGATTTCAAAACATTGCTCAATAGTTAATTTTTGAGATACATTCTTAACTAAAGGGATATTGAGATCATAATTATAAAAATCATCAATCTTTAATAATTCTTTTTTTAATTGATTATAACGGTGAAATAAATAACGATATTCATTGTTTGCTTTATCTAATATTTTGAAGAACAAAGAACTTGGAACATCATCATTAAAGACACTGGCTTCTAATGGTGAGTCAAAATGTCTGACATCACTATAAAAAGCATCTTTTTTCATGACACCAGCTAAGGTTGTGGCATAAGTGTTTTCAAATTTCTTGTATTCTTTAAAAAATTTATGATAAGCATCTTTTCTGACATTGACATCTTTATTTTTTAAGAATTCTGTCAATGTTGCCTGATTCAATGTTTTCTTTTGACCATTGACTTCAACATCTTCAAATTCTAAACGTAATGAATCAAAAACTTGTTCTGAAATATCTGATATATTATCTACTTTTGCAATCAACATTTCTTGTTGTTCATCTAATAAATGAGGTTTATAGGCTAATAGATTATTGACAGTATAACGATAAGAGGCTAATCTGTTGTCTTTTAAGAATTCTTTGATCTTTACATCATTTTTACAAATTTCATTATCAACATAGACCAATGTGACACTGGCTTGTTGTAAAAGTGATAAAGCTGTTGCCATCATTTTTTGATAATCTTGATTTTTTGGTTCAACATCACAGTGTAAGTGAGCAAAACAATAAGCTTTATTGATGAGTTTTGATAGATCATCTTTCTTTGTGAGAAAATCAATAAAAGTTTCAATGTTTTCACTGAGTTTTCCTTCAAAAGTCGCTAATTGGTCTAATAATGATTGACAAGTATCAATGTCTTTATAAAAATCTTGAGGATCATGATATATTTTAGAAAGATCCCATTTGTATTTTTCTTCGATATCTTCTCTTTCCATACAATTTTCTCCTTTATACAAAAAAAACTCCATCGATTAGATAGAGTTGACTAATTTAGCTAATCTAGATTTTTGTCTGTTAGCATAGTTTTTATGATGAATGCCTTTAGATACAGATGCATCTAATTTACTAGCAGCTTTGTTGTAAGCAACAACAGCAGCTTCTTTATTTCCAGCTTCAACTTCAGCTAATACCTTTTTAATGCAAGTTTTTAATGCTGATTTGTAAGAAGCGTTTTTTGCTCTTTTTTTGTTATCGTTTTTATAACGTTTAATTTGTTGTTTCATATTTGCCATGATCTTTCACCTCGCTTTGCAATTTGCTTTTTTATTATATATAAAAACCCACATAATTGCAACATTTTTTTGTAACCAAAGAGTATTTTGTAAAAAAGTGGGAAAGATGTATATGGTGATAACATGGATAAACGAACAACACATAGTGATTTAGCAAATGAAACAGTAGAATCTTTAAAAGAAGGGACACATTATCAAAGGGTTATCGAAGACTATGATCATCTAAAAATTGAACAATATCAAATTCTTCAACCCTATCAACATTTCCAAAAAGGGAATTATATTGAATTTTTCTTTAAAGATTATTTTTCACCAATGATCAGTCAAAAGTTAAAAGAAAAAATACAATTTCTTATTGATCAAGATGATTATCCAACTATACTTGTTGTTGGTTTAGGAAATATGTATTTAACCAGTGATGCTATTGGACCAAGAAGTCTCAGAGATATTCGCGTGACTCATTTTTTAGACGATTGTGTCAGGTTAGAAAAACACTATTATGATATTTTAGCGATGATTCCCGGAGTTATGTATCAAACGGGAATGGAAACAGTTGATGTAATACGCGCTATTGTTGACCAATATCATATTGATACGGTGATTGTCATTGATGCATTATGTGCTAGTGATTATCAAAAACTTGGGCATGTTATACAAATCAATGATGTTGGGATTCACCCGGGAAGTGGTATTGGCAATCATCGCAAAGCAATCAATGAAGAAAATCTAGGTTGTCAAGTGATTGCTATTGGAGTGCCAACGGTAATCTATGTATCTTCTTTATTAAAAGATACATTGGGATTTATCAAAGATTATTTTGGCGATTCTTTAAATCCTGCCAGTCGTTTGAAGATAGGAAAAAGAAAATATCAAGGAAAATTAACACAAAAACAGGTACAATCTTTATTAGGATATATTGGTTTGTTAAACGATGAAGAATTACAAACATTATTATTTGAGGTCTTAGATCCTATTGATTGTAATTATGTCATGTCTGATAAACAAATTGATGAACATGTCGAAATATTAAGTGCAATCATTGCGAAAAGCTTAAATGATTTAAGGTATAAATCATAAGAAGTATCATACCTTGTAATAAGGTGATTTGATGAATCTGAAGGTCTCTATTCAAATAATATTAAAATTGATGATTATTTTTTTACTTATCCTCTATTTACCTACGTATAGTATCCAACATGTTCAAGTCTATAAAGCTATCTCTACTTCACAGACAGTAACGAGTACACCAGTAGCAACGAATACGAGTGTAACATCTAGTCATAGAATTCATATCTATAATACCCATCAAAGTGAAGAGTATAATGGATATAATGTACGTTTAGGAGCAGCATATTTAAAAGAATGTTTAAATCAATATGGATATTATTGTGATGTAGAAGAAAATGATTTTGAAAATTATAAAAATATTCATCATATTGCCTATAATAAATCTTATGTTGTTTCTAAAATGTATTTAGAATCAGCAGTTCAACAAAATGGAAATTATGATTTGATCATTGATTTTCATCGTGACAGTGTTGATAAGAAGTATTCAACAGTAACTGTCAATCAAAAATCATATGCCAAGATTATGTTTGTTGTAGGAAAGAGCAGTGGGAAGTTTGATAGTGTCAATCAATTATGTCAAACATTGTCTCAAAAAGCGAATGAATATGTAGAAGGGATTTCTAGAGGTATCATGGTGAAGCAAAATCATTATAATCAAGGTCTTTATGATCATACGATTTTAATTGAATTTGGTGGACAAAGCAATTCAAAAGAAGAAGTTCAAAATACGATACAAGTGGTATCTCTAGTGATACTG
>CAMFRJ010000019.1 GCA_945981915.1 uncultured Erysipelotrichaceae bacterium | reverse complement strand
ATGCATAACACTGATTTGATAAAGCTCTTCAAGATTATAGTTTTTCATCTCTATATGTCTAATTCTATTTCTTGTATAAGAGATATCATGATTTGTGTAATCTTCATGATAAGCGATATGATGATCTTGACAATATTCATACAATTTCTTTTTTCTTACTTTTAAAAGCGGTCTAATCACAGTCATATGATGGACTTTTGAAATATCTTTTATCCCTAAAAAACCAATTGTATTATGTCTTTGTAATTGCATAATGATTGTCTCTATACAATCATCAAAATGATGTGCTAAAATCACTTGATGAATTTTCTCTTGTTCTCCTATTCGCCTAAAAAAACGATAACGCATTTCTCTGGCTTGCATTTCAAAATTCCCATGATAATCGCTTTTATGTCCATGTTCAACAAAGAAAGGAAGATGAAATTTTTGACAATACTCACGTACGATCTGTTCATCTTCATCACTATCATCACGTAAATGATAATTCATATGCAAAACAATAATATGATATTGTCTATGAACAAGCATATCTAACAATGCCATAGAATCAACACCACCAGAAACACCTACAAGATAAGATTCATTTTTATTTAACAAAGATTCATTTAACACATATATCACCACAAGTATTATAAAAGAAATCAATTCTATTGACAAACTATTTTCTATCTACCACTTTTAATACAAGCAATGTCATATCATCCAAATTCTTTTGTTGTAATGCTTGATTATAAAGGAAAGATGATATCTCATATATTTCCATTTCACACAACTTCTCTTTATATGTTTCTAAGATTCTTAAAAAATCTTCACCAACTCCATCACTCGTCATAATAAAAAGATCATCTTTTTGTAACTTCATATCATAAGATAATATTTTTAAACTCCCTGACATCCCTATTGGGAGAGAGTGTGATGTAATGACATCTATTTTCTGATCCCTGATCAAATAACTATCACTTGCACCATATTTGATCACTTTAACCCTGGCACTTATTAAATTAAAATCTAATAAATCTAATGTTGTATACATATCTCCCTGATTTTTTATTTTCAATAATGCATTAATAGAGTTTAAAGTATCTTTTAAACTAATATCATTTTTTAATAATTGATACAATACATCCAATGTTAATTGACTTTCTTTATGAGCGACATAACCTTGACCCATCCCATCTGATAAGGCTACATATTGATGATGCTTATGATGAAAAGAAATATAACTGTCTCCACACTGTTTTGAATCTAATGAATATTGTTGTTTAGAAAATAAAACAGAATATTTTAATTCATGTTTTAAAATAACTGAAGTATATCCTAAGTACTGATGATGATTTTCAATACTGACCACATCTAAACTTTCCCCTAAATACTGCTGCAAAATTGGTAATAGTTCTTCTTCTATGGTCTTTTCTTCAATATCTTCCAAACCAATTTCTAAAGTATAGTTTTGATTATGTTCGTTTTTTTTCACAAAGATCACTTGAAACTGATAGGCTTTTAAATGTTCTAAAATATTATCTTCATCATGGTTAACCTGAAAACTTTTTGAAAAATTCTCAAAGACATGTCCCATCACTGAAAATTCTTGGAAAAGTTCTTTTTTCATATGATCATTAACGCTATTCACTTTCATCATTTTATAATAACTCTTTTGTTGATGATCAATACTTTCTAAATAGTCATCAGGATTTAAACAGTGTTGTTGAACATAATCAATATCTTTTATATCTAATTCCTTCAGCATACCTTTGGACATTAATTTCCCTAAGCGACTCATCCCATCTTGGCTATAAAAACAATAATCCCGCGAAGGACACCCACTACATACTTCTTCATAAACATAGCCTATATATTCTGAAATATTTGTTTTTTGTGATTCTTCTTTAAAAATATCTGTTAATTGTTGATATAGTGAAGCAAAAGACTCTGCTTTATTTTTTAATTGATTTTGAAATGTCAGTTCTTGGAAATCACTATTGATCTGCAAAGCACTATATTTGATTTTAGGTGATATGAGAAACATAAAAACTGGTACGAGTATAGTAAAAGTGTAATATTGATAATCATACGTAATAAATACAGGTAAGATTGTATGACTTATTAAAAACAGGCTTGCAAACATTATTTTATTTTTAGGTTGCTTTAAAAAAAAGAAACTCATCGGTAATAAAAGAGATAATATTTCATCTTTAAGCATAGGAGATATCATGATCATAATCAATGAGGTATAAAGTATAGTAGGCATAATCATTTCAATAGATAAATAATAAATTGCAATCAATATGAAATACCTCAATAAAATCATACTATAACCTGTATTGATATTTATAAAGCTTAAAATCATTGTTTCTGCAATGATACAGATGATCATAAGTCTTTTTTTATTATAAATATCACTTTCATGATGGATCAGCTAAGGTAATAATTCTAAATAGAAATAACAATTAATAACCGTAAGTATGAAAAGAAATAATATTTCAATATATGCATATTGATTGATATATAAAAAAGGAATCAATAAAACAGAAAATAATATTGGAAGATTTCTTGTTTTCATGACTTTAAAACAATTCAAAACAAAAAGAATACATAAAAATGTATAAATGACAATCATTGTAAAAATCTGTTCTGTAAGAAATAAAGCAATCGTTGATGCAATGAGAAAAACAATTAAATTCATATGACTACTACAAAAAGAAATAATTAATAATGGTAAGACAAATGGTAAAGATGTTTGATTGATCTGTATTAATGACAATACAAACCCTCCTACAAACATACATCCTGGTATTAAATAATCTACTTTTTTCGTTAGTACTAAATCCATATATTTTCCACCTCGCATACATTATATAGAGGTGGCATTAAATAATTTGTCATTAAAATAGAGTGAAAACAATAAAGGCATCTTCCTTTATCAAGGATTGAAGTGCATCATCGTTCTATAAAAAAATCCCTTCATGATAAAATTGACCTCCCTGTTCAACCCATCATGAAAGGATAATATTTTTAGATTATTGTTAGTAACATCGTATCGTAAAAAATCAAGAACTTTCCACTACTTTTTTCATTATTATATATTCTAAAGCTATCACCAATATAGCTGGTAAGATCCATAGTGCAATGTAATAGAAACTTTGTGTCATCACAAAAATCATCAACATTGTGATATTTAAAGCAATGATAGAAGTTCTATTCAATAATTCTTTAAGATCCCTCTTATTTTTTATTTTATGATTCATCACCATCAAATAACTAATCATTGAAACAATGACTATCACACAACCGATCATACAATTCATCAAAGATCCATTATCGCCTACATATATATTTTTAAATTCATCATCTAATGTATATAATGAACTCATTTTTTTGATTTCTTTTTTTATATATTCTTTTTTTGAAGATTGGCAATAAATCTTATACTGTCTTGTTTGATAGCTATTTGGTTTTTGTCTAAACATTGTTAAAATATCTTCTACCATTGATGTTGGTGCATAGATAACAAGTTCTCGGTCAAATACGGCTGTATTATATTCATCTTCTTCTAAAATACCATTGATTTGAAAAGATAGATCCTGTTGAACAGTTTGAATATCATATCCTTTTAACGTTTCTTTTGTTTGATTCATTTTCCTAATCTCATAATTTTCATTATATTGCATTGAAGATGGTATATTTGAAGTTATCTTTATTGTTTTTCCCACAATATCATGATCCAACAACTGTTTAAACTGATGATTTAAATAAACGCCATCAATTTCTTTACCATGATGTTTAATTGCTTGAAAGCTATCATATCCAACCAAATAAATATTTCCTTTGACTTTTTGATCATCTATCAATATTTCATTTCTAATATCTTCTATACATTCATTATCTTCATATATTTGAAAATCTTTATCAGATAGATATATATTGTAATAACTTTTTATTTCTTTAATACCATTGATCTTTTTGATTCGATTAAATTCCTCGTCACTTATATAATCATTAAAATTATCATAATCCATTTGATATTTTCCACTATTTTCAATAACTTTCTGATCTGTCTTTTTCGATAAAATAAGCAGTTCACTCTGTTTGTTTTTTTCTTCGATTTGATCATAACTATTAATATCATCTCGATATTGATAATACAGATATCCTGATGATACACAAACAAATAAAGCATAAAGCATAAAAATCTGTAACACGATCATAGACACGTATTTATTTTTAAATCTTTTCACAATACCACTCCTCGTTTCCATTATATCCTCTTCTCAATTCTTTGACAAACTGATATAAAAAAACAAGAGTCACCTCTTGTTAATCTAATTTTTTCCGAAACAAGATATCTTGGTAAAACCATGATTTATTCATCAATTCAAAGCCCATTTTCTCTAATAAATGAATTGACCTTTCATTATCTTCATAAACATAAGCTAGACATATTTTAAAATGATAAACATCTCTCATATAGTTTAAAAATGCTTCTAAAGCTTCTGTAGCATATCCTTGAGACCAATATGCTGAATCTAGTGTATAACCTATTGTAAATGTTGTTTGCCCATCAATTTCAATAAAAATATCACCTATAAGATAATGATTGAAATAAATCCCCAAATGATAATTGCCTATTTTCCCTTGGAATGGATGTTTTAAACAATAAGTGATTCGCTGCTTTGCTTTTGATAAAGGATACTGTTTCCACGATTGATAATTAGCAACTTCTTTTTTATTTCTATATTCACTAAATCGTTCAATATCATCCATTGATAAATCTTTAATAGTGAGTCTTTTTGTTTCTAATTCCATTTTATTTTAAATGATAATAAATAAACAACATGCGATCTTTTCCATTCATATCTTTGATAATTTCAAATGGGTAATCTCCAAAAAATTCATGAATGGCTTTTTCCATCAATTCTCTTTGATCAAATCCCATTTCAAAAGCTAGTAAGGCCCTTTCGTTTAATAAAGGTTTCACCTCTTTAAATATTTTTCTATAGAAATACAAACCATCATTTCCTCCAAATAAAGCAACATGTGGTTCATTGTCTTTTACCATGGCTTCTATTTGTTGGTCATTAGGAATATATGGTGGATTTGAGACAAAAATATCAACTTTTTCATGTGAATCTAATAACGGCTGTAATAGATCTCCATGACGAAATTCAACCTTGGCATTTAATAAATTTGCATTTTCTTTAGCCACAACGAGAGCATCTTGAGAAATATCAGTCGCAATAACATTCAAACGTGGTTCTTCTAACGCTAAAGTGATTGCAATCGCTCCACTTCCTGTTCCAACATCACACAATTGAATATGTGGATAATCTTGAAAATAATCATCGATACGATACAAGATATTTTCTACTAATTCCTCTGTTTCATAACGAGGAATCAAGACATTTTCATTGACTTTAAAATCTCTACCAAAAAAAGTTTCATATCCCTTAATGTACTGAATTGGAATTCCTTGATAATATTGTTCCATTCCAGCTAAAAACGCTTTTTCTAAATCTTCATCGACTTCTTCATTCATCATTAAATAAAGTTCATGAGGTTCTTTATGTGCCAAATGATAAAATAAGACCTTAGCAACATTAACATCCTTATGTTCATCATCTAGCTTGTTTTCAGCTTCTCTAATCAATTCTCTTACCGTTTTCATTATTTTTGTCCTTCTAATTTCAAACGTTGATCTTCATTAATTAATGCTGTAATAATATCATCTAATTTACCTTCAATAATACGATCTAATTGTTGAATAGTTAAACCAATTCTATGATCTGTTACACGATTTTGAGGATAATTATATGTTCTAATTTTTTCTGCACGATCACCAGTACCTACTTTTGATTTACGTTCACTGTCAATCGCTTCATTTTGTTGCGATTGAAAATAATCATAAACACGGGCAACTAAGGCTTTCATTGCTTTATCCCTATTATCATGTTGTGAACGTCCATCTTGACTTGTTGCAACAATTCCTGTAGGAAGATGGGTAATACGAACTGCAGAATCTGTTTTATTGATATGTTGCCCACCTGCTCCACTAGCTCGATACGTATCAATTCTCAAATCGCTTTTATTAATTTCTACATCAACTTCTTCAACTTCTGGCATCACTAAAACAGTTGCTGTTGACGTATGCACACGTCCTTGCGTTTCTGTTTTAGGAACACGTTGAACACGATGTGATCCTGATTCATATTTTAATTTTCCATAAACACCATCGCCAATGACATTAAATGAAATTAAAGAAAATCCTCCTGCTTCAGATTCTTCAGCTTCCATCACATCAATCTTCCATCCTTGACTTTCAGCATATTTCACATACATTCTATATAAATCACCAGCAAAGATATTTCCTTCATCTCCACCTGCAGCACCTCTAATTTCCATGATAACATTTTTATTGTCATTAGGATCTTTAGGAATTAATTCTAATTCTAATTTTTTTATAATTTCGGGTAATTGTGTTTCTAACTCATCCAATTCCATTTTCGCCATTTCTTTAATTTCAGGATCGTTTTCCTTCATCAATTCTTTAGCATCATCAATTCCTTGTTGTACTGTCTTATATTCCTGAAATAAATCAAAAGCAGTTTGCAAAGAGGCTTGTTCTTTTGTGACTTCCGTCATCTTTTTAATATCACTGCCAATATCAGGATCCATTAACATATGACCTAATTCTTCATATCTATTTTCCATTGATAACAATCTATCTAACATACTCTCATTCATAAAAAAACCTCCTTTTCATAAGCATTATTATGATACACGATTTCCATCTTGAAAACAATATCTATAATTTCTTTTCAAAGCTATAATGATCTTTTATATAACCATGTCTTTCATAAAATCTATGCGCATCTTCTCTGATCATTCCTGACGATAAACATATTTCTTCTAAATCTAATTCTTTTCCTTTATTTTCTACATATTGTAACAACTGTTCACCAATATGACGATTTCTATATTTTTCTTTAACAATCAATTCACCTATTTCTCCTGTTTGTTTTTGATGATGGAGATAATTGTGAAGATATAAGCTAATACATCCTTTGATATCTCCATCTTTATAAACATATAAATAAAAATGATTTTGATTCATACATATATTATATTGTTTATCGAACAAATCTTTATCTAAGGTATATCTTTCTAACTCATTGATTAATTCAAAGACTTCATCTTTATCTTGATAGGTCGCTTCTTTTATCATTGCCTTGCCCTCTTTACAATCATTATCATATCATATTTATAAAGCAAAAACACAAGTTATCACACTTGTGTTTTTTCCATACATTTTTATATTATTAAGGGGAGGTTTTCTAATACACTACTATACTAATATAGTTATGTTAATTCATTGTGAACTTTTTTATTTTTTTAAAATTTTTATCGGCTTGTTTATTACTTCATGACAATGACGACATCTTGGTTCATAATGATCAACAGCTCCCACCAAAACAATAGGATCATCGAATGATGCTGGTTTTCCATCAACAAGACGTTGTGTACGCGTTGCTGGTGAACCACACTTTGCACAAACAGCTGTAAGCTTCGTGACAAATTCCCCTTTTGTCAAAAGTTCAGGCATGACACCAAAGGCTTCTCCTCTAAAATCTTTATCTAGCCCGGCAACCATGACCCTAATTCCTTTATCTGCTAAATATTCACACACATCAACTATTTTTGAATCAAAAAATTGGACTTCATCTATCGCAACAACTTGTACATCGTCATCCATTTTTTCTAATATTTCTTCTGGATCATCGATGGCATAACAAGGAATCTTACGACCAGAATGAGAAGCAATTTCCGTATCAGAATAACGGTTATCCAATTTAGGTTTAAAAACTAATATTTTTTGTTTTGCATAACTTAGAACATTGACACGTCTGATTAACTCTTCTGTTTTCCCAGCAAACATACATCCACAAATCACTTCTATGTATCCCGCTCTATATTGATGATACATCTTATTCCTCCTAACTTCTTACATCTTTTGTTCCTATATCAGTTCTATTAGAAATATTTGTAAAACGACTAAAATCCTTTTGGAAACTTAAATTGACTTCACCAGTCGCTCCATTTCTATGCTTTGCGATAATGACTTCTGTTAACCCTGTCTCTTTAACATCTTCGTTTTTATCATTATTTTTTGCATAATAATCTTCTCTATATAAGAATGTAACAATATCTGCATCTTGTTCAATTGCACCCGATTCTCTTAAATCCGACATCATTGGTCTTTTATTAGGTCTTTGTTCAACTGAACGAGATAATTGCGATAAAGCAATAACTGGAACTTCTAACTCTCTGGCTAACATTTTTAATTGTCTTGATATATCAGAGACTTCCTGTTGTCTTGATTCGCGATTATTCGAATTTCCACTAATTAATTGCAAATAGTCGATGATGATCAGTTTTAAACCTTTTTCATCTTGTTTTAATTTTCGACACTTCGCTACTATTTCATTGATTTTGATACCAGGTGTATCATCTATAAATAAATTACAATGACTTACACGTTCAACTGCTGCATAATATTTATTCGCGTTATTTCTAAGAACTTCTCCCGTTCTCATCGTTGAACCTTCTATACCACCCATTGAACAAATGATTCTTTGTACCAACTGTTCCTTAGGCATTTCTAATGAAAAAATAGCAACCGGTTCTTTTGATTTTTCTGCTGCATTATGAGCAATATTTAACGCAAACGCTGTTTTCCCCATCGCTGGTCTTGCTGCTAAAATAATGAGATCTCCCTTTTGGAAACCAGAAGTAATTTTATCTAGATCAATAAAATTAGTTTTGACTCCTGAAATATTTCCATCATTTTTTTGAAGCATATTTAATCTTTTGGTCACATCTTTTAAAATGCTTCTAACATCTACAAATTCTCCTGCATTTCTATCTTTAGAAATCGATAACATTGTCCTTTCTGTATTATCAATAAAATCATCTATATTTTCAACATCTTGAAATGCATCTTCAGCGATTTTTGTTGTTTCATGAATAATCTTTCTCAATATTGCTTTATCATGAATGATTTTGAAATAAAAATCTGAATGGGCAACAGTAGGTACAGATTCACTTAATCTTAAAAGATATTCTACCCCTCCAACTTTATCTAATTGACCATGATCTTTTAAATATGTTGTGATTGTTGTAATATCGACAGGTGTATTTTGCTTTGTTAATTCATACATAGCCATAAATAGTAAACGATGCTTTTCTTCATAAAAGTCATTTACGTTTGCTTTATCAACAAAACTTTGACAAGTTTCTTTGGAAATGATCATTGCTCCTAATAATGATCTTTCTGCTTCTTGATCATGTGGTAATTCTCTTGCCATGATAACACCCCCCTATTTTTCAATTAGATGAACTTTAACTGTTGCTATAACTCCTTTATATAATTCAACTTTCAAATTTGTATAACCCAATGCTCCTATCGGTCTAGCATCTATAAACTTTCTTTTATCAACTTTGATATCATATTGATCTCTTAACTGATCAACTACCATTTTTGTTGAAACACTTCCAAATGTTTTTCCGTCTTTTCCAGATTTCAATACAAATTCTAATGTTAACCCTTCAATAACTTCTTTTAATTTAAGAGCTTTATTTTTGTTTTCAATATCTTGTAATTTTTCTTGTTCTTTTTGTTCATCAACAATTTTTTTAGCAGTTGCTGTTTCTTTCACTGCTAACTTATTTTTAATTAAGAAATTTTGTCCGTATCCATCAGATACTTTTACAATATCCCCTTTTTTACCTACTTTTTTCACATCTTGTAATAATACAACTTTCATTCTTCTTCATTCCTTCCATCTAAATAATGATTAATTGCTTCTTCTAATCGATTTAAAACAACGTTGATATTCGTTTCTTCTAATTGGGTTGCAGCCATAGAAAAATGTCCTCCGCCTCCCAATTCTTCCATAATTACCTGCACATTAATATTCGTTTTCGATCTGGCAGATACTGCAATTTTTTCCTTACTAATTCTTCCAGCAACAAAAACGGCATGAATATCAGCAATATTCAACAAATCATTACCCGCTTTCGCTAAGGTTGTTCGATCATAGATTTCTTCTTCTTTTCCATAAGCAATCAATATTTCATTTCCAAACAAATAAGCAGTATTAGAAATAGATAATATTTGTTGAGTTGTTTGATAATCATTTTGTAAGAACTCATATGCTCTCGTGACTCCTGCATTCAATTCTCTAAGTTTCGCTGCTGCTTGGAAAGTTCTTGAACCAACTCTCGTTCTAAAATAATTTGTATCTATCAACATACCTGCATACATGATTGTCGCAATTCGTGATGGTATCTGAATATCTGTTTTTGAATATTCAAATAATTCCACAATTAATTCTATCGTTGAAGATGCTGCAGGTTCCAAATAAGTCAATATCGGTAAATCAATAAACTCTTCTCCTCGACGATGGTGATCAATCACTACTTTTTTATCAACAATATCCAATAAGACATCACTGATCGCTAATGATGGTTTATGATTATCCACACTGATTAAAAGTGTATCTTCCTTTTCTATTTCAAAAGCTTTTGCGGGTGAAATAAGCATATCTTTATACGCTGGATCATTTTTAAGATCTTTGGCAACTGCTAATGTTTTTTCTTCCATTGAATTAAAATCTACAATGACAAAAGCATCTCTTTCATAAGCTTTTGCCATCATCGCAATCGCTAAACTTGCTCCAAATGAATCAAAATCACTTTGTTTATGACCCATAATCAAAACTTGTCCACTTTGTTTGATCAAACTTATTAACGTTTGTGATATAACTCTAGCTCTTACACGATTTGCTTTTTCATTATTTTCACTATTTCCACCAAAATAACGTGTTTCTTCATCTATTGTTTTAACAGCAACCTGATCACCACCTCGTGAATATGATAAAGAAAGTGCATTAAAAGCCAATTCATCTAATTCTCTTAATAGCTTTGTTCCTCTACCAATACCCACAGATAACGCCATAACTTCACCAAGTTCTTCAATTTTATTTTTAAATACATCTAATATCTTAAATTTATCTTCAACTTGTTTTCGATAAACCCTTTCATTGAAAACAGCCAAATAACCATCTTCTTTGTATTTTTTTAAAATGATTCCATTATCTTTGGCCCAACCAAATAACACTTGCCTAATCGTTGCTTGAACAGAAGCTGCTTTTTCTTCTTCTAAATACTCTATTGTTTCAATATAGTTATCAATCGTAATGTAAGCCACACATAATTGTTGGTCTTCATATTCTTTAGTCATTGTATCTAAATCTGTAATATCTTTTAAAAATAACAATCTTCTATCTCTGGAATTATATACTTGATATTTACGAGAATTGATATCTATTGTTTTAATATCTTCATCTTCAAATAATTCAGCTAATAGGGGTTGCCATTCTAATAATTTTTTCCCAACAATTTTTAGTCCCTGTTCAAAGAATAAATCACTGACCCACTCAATGTTTCTGTCTCTTATACACATCTGACGCTGCCGACGATATGCAGTGTGT
>CAMFRJ010000018.1 GCA_945981915.1 uncultured Erysipelotrichaceae bacterium | reverse complement strand
CTTGATGAAGGATGTTATGTGTTTATGAAATATCAATTTGATCATCAGTTACTTTTGAAAGCCCATCATTGGTTATGAGAAGCTTATCAACAATTAAAAAATAATAAGATGGGAGGGACTTAAAATGGATTTAAAAAATATAATGATGAAAAAGAAAAATGTTATCATTATTTTTTTCATTGTTGTTATGATTGTAGGTTTTTTTGTTTTTCAAAAGATGACACAATCAAAACAAGATGAAAAGGTTTATGATCTTCAACAAATTGGCGATGCATCTATAGATCCTGAAAATCAAGAAATGGACAATGTTGAAGGTGAAATTGTTGAAGGGGAAACGTTGATTGAAGAAACAGGTAAAAGTTTAGGAATTGATGTTTCTAAATGGCAGGGAAAAATAAATTGGCAACAAGTGAAAAATAATCATATCGATTTTGCGTTTATCAGAATAGGATATCGTGGTGAAAATGGAACCATTTATAAAGATGATAATGCTGATTATAATATTCAGCAGGCTCAAAAAGCAGGAATACTTGTAGGAACTTATTTTTATTCAACTGCGATAAGTGAGCAAGAAGCTATTGAAGAAGCTAATTGGACATTACAAGCTATAGAGGGTTATAGTATTTCTTATCCTGTTGTCTATGATTGTGAAGGTTACCAATTATCTTCTAGTCGTATGAAATCTTTAAATAAAAAACAACGTACGAATAATGCAGTTGCTTATTTAAAGACAATCAAAGAAGCAGGATATGATGCGATGTTTTATGGAGCTTTATCGGAAGTTCAAAATTCAAGAGATTGGAATATGGATCAAATTGAAAAACAATACAAAGTATGGATAGCACAATATGCATCACCTACTTATCCTCAAAAAGAAAAACCAGATTATAGTGGTAAATGCCATGCCTGGCAATATACGAATAAAGGGACAGTCAGTGGTATTATAAATTATGTTGATATGGTGGTTTGTTATTTCACTAAGGACAAGGCAAGTCCTAAAAATGAAGCAGCGACCCCCAAAACAGCTTCAACACCACTTAGTGATGAAGAAAAACAATATACGACAGTCAATGAAACAGTCACTGCTAAAGATGAAACCAATTTAAGACAAGCAGCTTCAACAAATAGCAATGTCGTCATTAGACTTAAAAATGGTGAAACAGTGACACGTATTGGTTTAGGAAAAAATGGATGGTCGAAACTGATATATAATAATCAAACAGTCTATGCGATTAGCAGTTATTTAACAACAGATCTTACAAAAAAAGAAGTTGTCACAAAACAAGAAGATGTTGTAGAAGGGCAAACATTTACAGCTAAAAATGATCAAGTGACCGCAAAAGATCAAGTCAATTTAAGATCCTTGCCTACAACAAATAGTGACATTGTTGGAACGTTGAAAAGTGGAGATTTCTTACAAAGAAGTGCTATCAGTAATAAAGGATGGTCAAGGCTCAATTATAATGGTCAAACAGTTTATGCAATTACAAGCTATCTTTCTCATGAAGTTGTTCAAAAACCTATTCCATCGAAGTCAGATGGTTTTCAAACTGTCGATGAACAAGTGACGGCAAAAACGGAAACAAATTTACGTACGCAACCATCAACACAAAACTCACAGGTCGTTTATTTGCTTAAAAATGGTGAATATGTCAAACGTATTGGAATAAGTAATAATGGCTGGTCAAAATTAGAATATAATGGTCAAATTGTCTATGCGATTACCTCTTATTTAACATCATAAAGCATTTTCAATAGAAATATAAGTCATTCTCCAAATAGGAGAGTGACTTTTTCTTCGTTTTATGATGAAATAGAGATGGGTGATAAATATGAACTGTGGACAAAAAATAAAACAACTAAGACTTGAAAAACAGTTAAGTCAAAAACAACTAGGGGAGATACTAAACGTTAGTGATAAAACGATTTCAAAATGGGAAACAGGACGTACGTTGCCTGATATTGAAATGATACAAAAAATTGCTCAATATTTTCATGTTTCTATTGATGAATTAATTAATCAAAGAAAAGGAATGAAACTTAAAACAAAAAAATTAATCATTTCTTTAGTTTTTATCGCTGTTATTTTACTTCTTTTTATATTAGTGATTGATATACAGAATATGGAACTATTTATAACAGTAGCTTTTATCGATTTGCTGGTGATGATTGTTTCAATAGGAGTTTCTTTATTTGTTGATTTCCATCATCGTATTATAATCATCATGAAATATATAAGTTTAATAATGATTGTTTTGATTAATGTATTGTATATGATGTGTATTTTTGGTGGTGGAGTTGCTGTTTTTATAAAGGTAGATATGTTTCCTGTTGAATTGATTTTGTTGTCACTTGTGACAGGATTTTTATGTGGGGCAAGTTAAAATACAGAGGAAATTTATTCCTCTGTATTGAAATATTCATCTAAAGAAATTCCTTGAGCCATTGCATCTAAGATACGATGTTCATCAATAATATGAGGAACTTTTTCTTTTAAGATAATAGCGATATATTGACTATCGTTTTCTAATGTAAAAGGATATCGAAAGATAAATTTTTGATGATCTTTAAAATAAAATTCATAATCAACTGACCAATTTTCATTGTAGACAAATTGGATGCCATACATTGATTTCCTTTTTTGTGTCTTGATAACAACTTTTTCAATATCTTCATAAGTATATTTGCGAAATAGCTTTTCTTTTTTATGGAAAATAACTGCATAAGTAAACTTCACATGAGCCCACCAATTTTTAAATTCATAATAAGAAATACCATCTCTTAAAAATTCAACAGATTGATTCATTGTCTTATCAACTGTATCATGTGTATAAAAAGTCAAAAACGAGAAATTATGTCCCATAATAAAGGCATGGATTATTAAAGAAATAGGACATAGTATAAGAAGTATAGATGTTTTCGAGATATTTTGAGCCCATAAAATTATCAAGAGAATATAAAGAATCATAAATGTCGGTAGCCAAGAAGATAACCATTTCCTGATAGCCAATGATCTGGTTAAAACACGACCAATGGAAACAGTATCTGTAGATTTGACATAACCTAGTCCTTTTTTTCTTTGATATGATTTGACTTCTGCTAGTTTTGGTATAATTGGTAAATTTTTTTGTTGAAAACTATCAATACAATCATTAATGATCTTTAAATTATTCAGTTGATCGCTAATGTATATTTTATTTGTTTCTAAACATTGATCAAAAGATAATTTTCCATTTAAAAATAATTGTATGTCATCTATAGATATTTCTAAAGAGCGTAAAAATCGAATAAGAATCAATGTTTGTAAATCCTGATCCGTATAATTTCGATAACCATTTTCTTCTCTTTCAGGATGGATCAATCCTTCTTTTTCATAATAAAAGAGAGTTTGTTTAGATAAACCAGTCTTTTTTTGTATTTCACTCACTTGCATAAATACAACTCCTTCTTTTTTTATTGTAGCATTTTTTACATAAAACGTTTTATCTAATTTAAATAAACACTATATAGTGACTATATAGTCAAGTTTTTTTAAAAATCATTTTCATTTTTTGAAATAATTTCATTTCTTTGATGAAATAGAATTATTCTTAAGACTAGGGGTGAAACTATGGAATTAAGTCTATTATTGATTCAACAGATTTGTCAGTTATTTATTATGATTTTCTTTGGTTTTTTATTAGTTAGAAAAAAGAAGTTAACAACACAAGAAAGTAAAGTGTTATCGATACTTCTTCTTTATGTTGTATCACCTTGTGCTATCTTAAATTCCTTTATGATTGATTTTACACCAGATAAATTGATGGGATTAGGTCTTGCTTTTTTAGGGGCTATTCTGGTACATATTATTTTTATTCCATTAGCGAATGTGATCGCAAAAGTGACAGGTTTTACACCTATTGAAAAAGCGACGATCATTTATTCGAATTCAGGAAATTTAATCATTCCTTTAGTAGGAGCCATTCTAGGAAAAGAATGGGTTTTATATACGAGTGGTTATATGGTTGTACAAACCATTTTATTGTGGACACATGCAAAAAATTTAGTATGTAATGAAAAGACATATGATTTGAAAAAGATATTTTTCAATGTCAATATTCTTGCCATTGTTGTAGGAATCTGTTTATTTGTTTTTCAAATCCAATTACCTGATATTCTTGTAGGGACAATGGAGAAAGTAGGAGGCATGATTGGACCTATCGCAATGATTGTCATTGGAATGCTGATTGGAGACATGGATTTAAAAGATATCTTCAAAGAAAAGAGAACATATTTGATTACTTTCATGAGACTTGTTGTTTTTCCTTTGTTTGTTATTGTCATCTTTAAATTCACAGGATTAACACATATCACTTCAGATGCCAATCAAATTTTATTGATTACAACATTAGCTGCCAGTGCTCCACCAGCAGCCATGATTACACAATTTGCTCAACTTTATAATAAGCATCCTGGCTATGCCAGTGTTATGAATGTGATGGGTGTTATTTTTAGTATTGTGACAATGCCATTAATGGTTATGTTATATCAAATATTATAGGAGGAAAGAAGAATGGGAAAAACATTTCCAGAAGGATTTTTATGGGGTGGCGCAACTGCTGCCAATCAATTTGAAGGTGGATGGAAAGAAGGAGGTAAAGGAGTATCTGTATCAGATGTCGCTTTATTCAAAGATCCAAAATCAATGGAAGAATTATTAGATGTTCATGGAAATTGTGATATTACAGATGAAATGATTGAAAAAGCGTTATCAACAGATGATGAAGTCTATTATCCAAAACGTCATGGTATTGATTTTTATCATCATTATAAAGAAGATATTGCTTTATTTGCACAAATGGGCTTTAAAACATTTAGATTGTCGATTGCTTGGTCTAGAATTTTTCCAAGAGGTGATGAACAAGAGCCTAATGAAGAAGGTCTAAAATTTTATGATGATGTTTTTGATGAATGCTTAAAATACGGAATCGAGCCATTAGTGACAATGTCACATTATGAACCACCACTTGCTTTTTGTCAGGAATATGATGGATGGTATAATCGTAAAGCCATTGACTTTTTCTGTCATTATGTCGATGTCATTACCAAACGTTATCAAGATAAAGTCAAGTATTGGTTAACATTTAATGAAGTGGATTCGATTACAAGACATCCTTTTATGACAGGAGGACTTATCGAATCAAGATTTGATCCAGAAAAATTTGAAGAAGTCAAATACCAAGCAATGCATCATCAATTTGTTGCTTCTGCTTTAGCTACAAAAATTTGTCATGATAATATTCCTGGATCAAAAGTAGGATGTATGCTTACAAAACAAACATATTATCCTTATACTTGTAAACCAGAAGATGTTTTAGAACAACAACAAAAAATGAGAGAATTGTATGCTTTCTCAGATACACAAGTTTTTGGAGAATATCCAGCATATTTATTAGCGAAATATAGAAATAATGGTTACAACATTGTCATGACTGATGAAGATCTAAAAGCGATGAAAGATTATCCTGTTGACTTCATTTCATTTAGCTATTATTCATCATCATGTGTTGCTAAAAAAGCAGAAGATGCCCAAATGACAGCAGCGAACACAGTTGTCGCAATTAAAAATCCTTATTTACCATCAAGTGATTGGGGGTGGCAAATTGATCCTATCGGTTTACGTATTTCTTTAGTTGATTTATATGATCGTTATAGAAAACCATTATTTATTGTAGAAAATGGTTTAGGAGCTAAAGATATAGTAGAAGCTGATGGAACAATCAATGACGATTACAGAATTGATTATTTAAAAGAACATTGCAAAGCGATGTATCAGGCAATCTATGAAGATGGTGTAGAACTCATGGGTTATACAACATGGGGACCAATTGATTTGATTTCTAATTCAACAAATCAGATGTCAAAACGTTATGGTTTTATTTATGTAGATGTTGATGATTATGGTCAGGGAACATATAAACGTATAAAGAAAAAATCATTTGACTGGTATAAAGAAGTCATTGCAACCAATGGAGCAAGTTTATTTAAAGATGAATAGAAGATGGCATGGTCATCTTCTTTTTTTCTATTAAGTTTGATATCATTAAATAAGAGGAAATGTTATGAAAAAGATCGTATGTTTATGTCTTATGTTGTTGATATGTGGTTGTCATCATCAAAATGATGGGATGTTGGAGATTCAAAGTCATGTCTTCGTGGATAAAGAATTTCAAGATAGCTGGTTAGAAACGTGTCAAGATGGAAGAACTTATTTACAACTTGCAATAGATGGTGGTTATTGTTATCAAAATGATCAACAGTATCTTGCTTTGTTTTATCAAGATGGTGGTCATATTGAATTGCATAATTATAGCATCAAAAAGGATCATATGATTATTTCAGGAGCGTTTATACCTGAAAAGACAATTTTGCTCGTTCATCCTCATATTGATCAAGTGACTTGTGAAGGTGTTTTGATGCATGAATTAGGGCATTACTTTGATTATCTTTATCATTTTTCTTCTCAAAAAGATTTTAAGACATTATATAAAGAAGAAAAAGATGTGTTTAAAGATAATAAAGAAAGAAATCGTAGTGAATTTTTTGCGGATTTAATGAAAGAGTATACGGGTGGTCATGCTAACAATCTTCCTCAAAATATCAACCAATATATGAAAAAAATATGTCAAAAGATTTTAGAAAAAGAATAATCTAAAATCTTTTTTCATATCTAGTGACATCATGTGAAAATAAGGTTATAATGTGTCTAAAAAAGACACGGATATATAAATGATAAAGAACGTGTAAAATAGAGATGAATAAAAAGCAATTTATATGTAAATGTGTTAAAATGGAAAAGCGAGGTGATAAAATGGATGATTTTATTAGACCACCAAAGAAAATAGAAAAAAAACAAAAAAAACATAAAAATATAAAAGAAATCTTTATTATTACAGGTATTATCATCTGTTTAGGACTTGGATATGTTGCTGGATATATGTCAAAAAAGACAATAGTTATCAAAGAAGAAAAAACAGAAAAAAATGTTGTGTTAGAAGCTTATAAGGCTTTAAGTGAGCATTGGGTCAATGCAACAGGGGAAGATGTTGATTTTGATGAGGCTGTTTTAAAAGGAATGGTTGCTGGTTTAGGAGACCCTTATTCAAGTGTTTTTACAAGTCAGGAAGCTGTCGATTTTAATCAAAGTGTTTCAGGAATTTATCAAGGAATAGGAATTTCATATTCTCCTGTTGAAAATGGAATTCTTGTTGTGAAGGTCTATGATAATTCACCTGCTCAAAAAGCAGGAGTCAAACCAGGAGATATTATCACAAAAGTTGATCAGACTCATTTGGCAGGATTAACTGATGAAAAGATTAAAGAGTCGATCAAAGGAGAAGAAGGAACAGAAGTGTCGCTATCTGTTTTAAGAAAGAACCAGACGTTATCTTTCCAGTTAAAAAGAGAGAGTCTCGATCTATCTGTTTTTTATGAAATCAGAAAAAGTAAGACTAACTCATTTGGGTATATTGAATTATCTACATTTGGAGTCGATACTGCAAAGCAGGTTGAAAAAGCTTTACAATATTTTCAAGACAATCATATTGACAATCTTGTTTTAGATTTGAGAGATAATGGTGGTGGTTATCTTATCGCTGCTCAGGATATTCTTGATTTATTTTTTACGAGTGATGAAGTCATTTACCAACAACAGGAAAAAAATGATTCAGTGAAAAAGTATAAAGCGAAAACGGATGATTATTTTCAATTTAAAGGTTATATTTTGATCAATCAAAATACGGCCAGTGCTTCTGAATTAACAGCTGGAGCCTTGCAATGTCAAAAAGGATTCCAACTCGTTGGAGAAAAAAGTTACGGGAAAGGAACGGCACAGACACAAAAGGTTTTAACTGATGGAACAGTTTTAAAGTATACTTATGCTAAATGGCTATTGCCAAATGGAAAAAGTATCAATGGCAAAGGCTTAACTCCTGATGTGGAAGTCGCAGGTATTTCGACAGCAGGTATTACGACGACACAAGTGGATCAGGTCTATAAGGTTGATTGTGTAAGTGCTCATGTGATTTCGATGCAAAAGATGTTAAAAGGATTGGGGTACCAGGTCGATAGAGAAGATGGATATTTTTCGCAAGCTACGTGTGAGGCTTTAAAAGCATTTGAAAAAGATCATTATTTAACTGTTAATGGTGAGTATGATGAAAATGACAGAATGATGTTAGCAGCGCAATTATTAGTATTGATTAGAAATCATGAAAATGATCAGCAATATCATCGATTAATGGCAATAATAGGATAGGTGGTGAAAGCATGGCTACATTTCGTTTAGTCTCTCCTTTTCAACCGATGGGAGATCAGATAGAAGCCATTCAACAATTGGTTGCAGGATTAAAAGCTGGGAAAAAAGAACAAGTTCTGTTAGGAGGAACAGGGACGGGAAAGACTTTTACAGTAGCTAATGTTATTGAACAGTATCAAAGACCAACTTTAGTTTTAGCACATAATAAGACTTTAGCAGGGCAATTGTATTCTGAATTAAAAGAGTTCTTTCCGGAAAATCGTGTAGAATATTTTATTTCTAACTTTGATTTTTATCAGCCAGAAGCTTATATTCCGGGAAGAGATTTATATATTGATAAAAATGCAAAAACAAATTATGAAATAGAAATGTTACGGTCAGCGGCTATGAATTCATTGATAGAAAGAGATGATGTGATTGTCGTTGCTTCAGTTGCGTCTATTTATGGATTAGGGAATCCTGAGCAGTATAAAGAAATGATTTTTTCATTGCGTGTTGATCAGGATATTGATCGTAAGGAGCTATTAACATATTTGGTTGATAGACAATATCAAAGAAATGATATTGAACAGACAAAAGGGACATTTCGGGTTCGTGGAGATGTTATCGAAATTGTTCCAGGACATACAGAAAGCTGGTTGATTCGTATTGAATTATTTGGTGATACGGTTGAAAGGATAAGTGAAGTTGATCCTTTAACAGGACATGTTCTTGCAAGTTATCCGACATATACAATTTATCCAGCGTATGGTTATGTCACAAAAAAAGAACAGATGTTGAAAGCCTGTGATACAATTTCTCAGGAATTAGATGAACGTTTGGCATATTTTAAAGAAGAAACAAAATTATTAGAGTATGAACGTTTGGAACAACGTACGCGTCATGATATTGAAATGTTAAGAGAAGTTGGGATGTGTCCGGGAATTGAAAACTATTCAAGGCACATAGATGGTAGGCAAGCAGGACAAAGACCATATACATTGATAGACTATTTTCCTAAAGATTTTCTTTTGATCGTTGATGAAAGTCATGTTATGCTCCCACAGGTACGAGGTATGTATAATGGGGATCGTTCAAGAAAAGAGACGTTGGTTGAATATGGTTTTCGTTTACCTAGTGCTTTAGATAATAGACCACTTGTGTTTGAAGAGTTTGAGGATCTGATTCATCAGGCTATCTTTGTTTCAGCCACACCAGGTGATTATGAATTAGAAAAAGTCAATCATGAAGTTGTTGAACAGATTATCAGGCCAACAGGATTATTGGATCCGATTATTGAAATAAGGCCAATCGCTGGGCAGGTTGATGATATCATTGATGAAATTCATCAACGCATGGAACAAAATGAACGTGTTTTGATCACAACATTGACAAAAAGAATGGCAGAGGATCTCAGTGCTTATCTTGTTGATCTAGGGCTTAAAGTGGCTTATTTGCATAGTGATACAAAAACATTGGAAAGAACAGAAATACTAAGAGATCTACGTTTAGGTAAATATGACGTTCTGGTTGGAATTAACTTGTTAAGAGAAGGTTTGGACTTACCTGAAGTGTCATTAGTATGTATCTTAGATGCAGATAAAGAAGGTTTTTTAAGATCACAAAGATCATTGATGCAAACAATTGGTCGTGCAGCGAGAAATAGTCATGGTAAAGTTATCATGTATGGAGACAAAATAACAGATTCTATGAAAGAAGCGATTGATGAAACAAATCGTCGTCGTGTTATTCAGGAAAAATATAATCAGGAACATGGTATTGTTCCACAAACGATTAAAAAAGAAATTCGTGAAGCTATTCATGGTCAAAATGTTGTTGAAGAAGCCTCTTCACTTCTTAAAAAAGGTAAAAAAGCAAAAAAACAAGATAAACAGGCTCTTATCAAAGAATTAGAAAAACAAATGAAAGAAGCAGCTAAAGTTCTTGACTTTGAAAGAGCGATGGAACTAAGAGATATGATGATGGAGTTACAAGATGAAATTTGATTTTCAACCATTGGAAAAACAAGTTTTAGATGACTTAGCTATCCATGGTAGAGTTTATCTTGTTGGTGGGATTGTCAGAGACATGTTACTTTTCAAAAGAGTAGATTATCATGATGTAGATGTAGAAATCTATGATATCGAGCCTCATGATCTCGAAACACTTTTATCAAAATACGGTCATGTCAATACAATTGGAAAAGCATTTGGTATTTACAAATTAGATGTTTTACCTCATTTTGATTTCGCTTTACCACGAATAGAGAAGAAAAATGGGAACTCTCATAAAGATTTTGATGTTGTTGTTGATCAACATTTAGATTTAAAACAAGCTTGTTTAAGACGTGATTTTACAGTCAATGCTTTGATGTATGATTATCAAACAGGTAAGCTCATTGATTTCTTTCATGGTGTAGAAGATCTTGATCGCCATGTCTTAAGGATGGTCAATAAAGAGACTTTTCAAGAAGATCCTTTACGTGTATTAAGATTGGCACAATTTATTTCACGTTTAGAATTTGGTGTTGATTTACAAACCAAAGCTGTTTGTATTGATATGGTTCAAAAAGGCATGTTAAAACATCTTTCAAAAGAACGTATTTTTGAAGAATATAATAAATTATTGATGGCCCCTATTCCATCATTAGGAATTGTCTTTTTATCGGATATTGGAGCATTATTTGAACCATTGCAGGATTTAAAAAAATGTCATCAAAGACTAGATTTTCATCCTGAAGGGAATGTCATGAATCATGTTTTATTGGTCATTGATTTGGCTTCGTTATGTAAAGAAAAAACCAGTTGGCCACTTGCTTTTATGTGGGGATGTTTATTACATGATATTGGCAAACCGTCAGTAACCACACCTGAAGGAAGAGCTCCAGGACATCATGAAAGTGGTGTTCGGGTTTTTAGAGAATATTTTGGTTCGTTTTTTAACAATAAAAAAATGAAGAAATATATTGAAACGATCATTTATTATCATATGCATTTGATGAATATAATGAGGAGTAAAAATCAAGATTATGCTTTTTATAAACTATTAAAAGGTATTGAGGGCATCATGCCAGTTGACGATCTTGTTTATATTTCAAAATGTGATAAATTAGGAAGATTAGCAAATCGACCAGAAACGATAGAACAGCTTGATGGCTTTATTGAAGAAAAAGTATCTCGTTTAGGCAAGCAGGTTTTAAAACCAGTGATTACTGGACAGGTTTTGTTGGAATTGGGATTTCAAGAAGGCAAAGATTTTAAAGAGTTATTAGATTGGACATATGATTTACAAATGAGAGGTCATAGTTATGAAAGTATTGTTCAATTATTGAAAGGAAGAAAAAATGGAAGATAAATTAGTTATTAAGGGTGCAAGAGAAAATAACTTAAAAAATATTAATATAGACATTCCTAAAAATAAAC
>CAMFRJ010000017.1 GCA_945981915.1 uncultured Erysipelotrichaceae bacterium | reverse complement strand
ACACACTGCATATCGTCGGCAGCGTCAGATGTGTATAAGAGACAGTGTCTAATCACATTGACCATATCTTCTATGTATAATCTTGCATTATCAATGATTGTCGGATGAATTTCTTTTCTTTGATCCAATGTCATTTTAAATGTGTATTGTTCTCTCATCAAAGGTAGATGTTGTTCCTGACACAAATGAATAACTTTCTTTAACTTTTTATTGTTGATAAAAAAACAATGACAAATAGCCAGATTTTTCACCTGTTTTTTAGAAATTGTTTTGATAAAACGAATAAGTTCTTTATCATCTAATAACGTATCATCAAAACAAATAACAAGAAGATCACTTGGACAATCATTTTGATATTTATGTAAATTGGTTGCATACGATCTTACACATTTTGCCATTTCATTTGCAACACATCGCATATATTTAGATTTTGTAGTATAAACAATATCAACCTTCATAATATCACCATTTTTATTTTATACTTTAATTATGAACTAAAAATGTATTATTAAAATATTATTTCTGTCTATAATTATAACAAAGTCTTGATAAGAGTTCTATATTTTTACTTTTAAAAAAATCATGTTATTATATTTATAGGAGGTTATGATGAAAAAAACAAAAAAACTCATATCATTATGTATAATAGCTATCCTACTAACTGGTTGTGTCCAATATAATTTAACAATTGATTTCCGTGATGGAGAAAGTGCTATTCTTACCAGTGAGCTTTACATTAATGAAAATGATCTTAAAAAGAGTCAAATAACAATCAAAGATATAAAAAAACAGATCACTTCTAATGATGATATTTTTGCTAAGTGGTCAATAAAAGAAAGCTCTCAAACAATTGATCATGAAAAATATCAGGGTTTGATCATTCAGGCACCTGAATCTGTTAATGAAGAAATTGCCAAAAACTTCAGTCACTATGAAAAAAAAGATATCACCACATATGAACTTAACTTAGATATTCAAAAAAGTGGCTTAGATCTTTCTGAATTAACACATTATCAATCAACCTTATCCACTTTAAAAAATAATCAAGCTCAATTTGTATTAACGATTAAGATGCCTGGTCAAGTCACATCATCATCTATCGGTCATATTGATCACCATATTGTGACAATTGATCTGTACGAATATTTAATGAGCGGGCATGTTCCACCTATCTCAATTATTTCTCAAGAAGAAAGTATCGATGATGATTTTTATGCATATTTCATCATGGGTCTCGTTTTCATTGTCATTATCATATTCATATATTATTTGATGAAGAAAAAAAGAAAAAAAGATATCTAGGATATCTTTTTTTTAAATGTCTAAAATGATAAAATGAAAACGAAATAACAAGAGGAGAATAGAAATGAAAAGAAATTGTATTATTGGACAATCTGGAGGACCCACAATAGCAATAAATGCAAGCTTAGCGGGGATTATTCATCGTGCGAAATCATCAGGTGAATATGATAATGTTTATGGAATGATCAATGGTATCAAAGGTTTATTAGAAGGAAGATATATGGACCTGCTCAAAGAATTTGATACTGGTGATAAAATAAACGCTTTAAAACAGACCCCTGCTATGTATTTGGGATCTTGTCGTTTTAAACTTCCTAAATATGAAGATGATCTACAAACATATGAAAAACTATTTCATATCTTAGAAGAATTAAAAATTACTGATTTTTTCTACATTGGTGGAAATGACTCAATGGATACAGTCATGAAACTAGACGATTACGCCAAATCAATTCAAAGTGATATTCACTTTATTGGTATTCCCAAAACAATAGATAACGATCTCATGGGAACTGATCATACTCCTGGTTTTGGCTCTGCTGCCAAATACGTCGCAACATCTATTTTAGAAGTTATCCATGATAGTTTAATCTATCAATTAGAATCTGTCACTATTATTGAAATCATGGGAAGAAATGCTGGCTGGTTAACTGCAGCTGCAGCTTTGGCTAGAAATGAATATAACTGTGCCCCTGATTTGATCTATTTACCAGAAGTTGTATTTGATAAAGAAAAATTTTTAAATGATATTAGAGAAGTAAGAAAAAGAAAAAGATGTGTTGTTGTCGCTGTTTCTGAAGGAATCCGTGATAAAAATGGTCACTTTTTAGATGATGATAGTAAATACGCGAAAAAAGACGCTTTTGGACATGTCTTACATTCAGGAACTGGAAAACTTTTAGAAACATTAGTATTTAAAGAATTTGGTTGTAAGGTCAGAAGTATAGAATTAAATGTTTTACAAAGATGTGCGATGCATATTGGAAGTAAAACAGACTTAAATGAATCATTTGTAATTGGACAAAAAGCAATTGATACTGTTTTACAAGGTATCTCTGGACATGTTATGGGATTTAAACGTCTCTCTAATCATCCATATACAATTGATTATATTTCTACTGATGTAAGAAAAGTTGCAAATTTTGAACAGAAAATTCCTACGGAATGGATCAATGAAGAAGGAAATGATATTACTGATAAACTATATGATTACTTATATCCTTTGATTCAAGGTGAAGTACATATTGAATATAAAGATGGTATACCAGCTTATTATAGTTGCCAACATTTAGGAAAATAAGGCTTTTTCAAGCCTTATTTTTTAAATATCAATTTCCAAAGTCACTGGACAATGGTCACTACCCATAATATGAGTCTCAATCGTTGCTTCTTTAATCTTATCTTTTAAACATTCACTCACAATAAAATAATCAATCCGCCACCCAGCATTTTTTTCTCTGGCTTTAAAACGATATGACCACCATGAATAGATGCCTTCCTTGTCTGGATACAAATATCGAAAGGTATCTACAAAACCATGATCAAGCAAAACCGTCATTTTTTCTCTTTCTTCATCAGTAAAACCTGCATTACGTCGATTTGTCTTGGGATTTTTCAAATCTATTTCTTGATGTGCCACATTCAAATCACCGCATAAAATCACAGGTTTATCAAGACTTTCTAAATACTTTAAAAAATCATCTTCCCATTTCATTCTATAATCTAATCTCTTTAATTCATTTTGACTGTTAGGGGTATAACATGTTATCAAATAAAAATGATCAAATTCTAAAGTAATGAGCCTTCCTTCTTGATCATGTTCTTCTTGATTCATTCCATAAAATACGTGCAAAGGCTTTTGTTTTGTATAGATCAAAGTCCCACTATAGCCCTTTTTGGTTGCACTATTCATATAATGATAATAACCATCTATATCAATTTGTGCTTGTCCTTCCTGCATTTTTGTTTCTTGAATACAAAAAATATCAGCATCAAGTTCTTGAAAACTTTCATAAAACCCTTTTTGTATACATGCTCTTATCCCATTGACATTCCAACTTACACATTTCATTTTCATCACCTGTTTCTATTTTATCTTATCCTCATTCTTTTGACAACTTCTCATATTGAACTTCCTATTTTAATCCTTTATAATATATTACGAAAGTGAGATGAGAAAAGATGGCATTATTTGATGATCTAACAAAGAAAGCTGCAAAATTAACAGAAAAGACTATTGAAAAAACTGGAGAATTCGCAGACGAAGCAAAGTTAAAAATTGCAATCAAAAGTCAAGAAGCTGACTTAGATGATGTCTACAAAGAATTAGGAAAAAGATACTATCATCTACTCAAAGATCCTGAATATGATGATGATAGTCATGATTTAGTAGACCAAGCAGATTCTATTTTAGCAAAAATAGAAGAATTAAAAAATCAAGAATAAAAAGGTTCAAAGGGGTTATAATAATACTGGTGATCATATGAAAAAAAAATCATTAATAATCAGTATTATTATTCCCCTTTTTGTTGGTGGAATCAGCGCTTTTCTTTCACACAATCAAATGGAACTCTATCAAAAATTAAATCTTCCTCCATTAGCTCCACCAGAAACATTATTTCCTATTATTTGGACATTTTTATTTATTCTTATGGGAATATCCAGCTATTTGATTTATGAAAGTCAACATCCTCAAAGAGAAAATGCTTTATTGATCTATGCTTTTCAATTATTTATCAATTTTTGTTGGCCTTTGTTCTTTTTTAATCTTCACAATTATTTTCTTGCATTGATGATTCTTATTGTTTTACTTATTTTGATCATAACTATGCTCTTGACTTTTTATCATATTCATCCCTTTGCATGTTATCTCAATATACCCTATCTTTTATGGACATGTTTTGCACTTTATCTCAATTTTTTTGTTTTTATAAACAATTAAAATAAAATAACGCTTCTTCCATAGCTCTTGTTTTCAAACGATAATAAGTACTTCGAGAATAGTATTCCATCCACCAGTCATTTTCTCTTTCTAAAACAAATTCATTAATAATAATATTCTTACTTTCCTGAGAAAGTTTATTAATGACAATATGATAAGATTCTAAACTCATCTTGAGTTCTTCTTTTGATTCAATATAATGATTGAGTTGATGATCTTTAATATGATATGAATTCTTCTCTTCTTTTATCATTCCATAGCCAATGGAAGGATAGAAGTTTTTATTTTCTAAACACTCTAATTGAAATTTAATACGATGGTATCGTTGAAAAATATTTTTAAGTGCTTCTTGTTTTTCTTTAAATGTTAATGCTTTCATAAAAACACCTCCTATCTTTATATAGTCAAGATAAGAGGTGTTTTTCTTTTAAATTACAAAATTTTCTTTTAATTGAACAATTTGGTCCTCACTTAATCCTACACTCTTTAAATATCCCATTGCACTTCCATAATTTTCTCTTAAATAAGCAAGAAATTTCATCATCATCCTTGGATCAGAGCCCAGATATTTTTCATTTCCATCTTCCATCATCGCTTCTAATTCTTTGATCATTGCCATATTATTTTCATAAGACTCAGAATAATCTTTAACAATATCGTATTCATGACACCCTGCCAAATCAAGCAATAATGCCGAAATAACACCAGTACGATCCTTCCCTGCCGAACAATTAAATAAAGTACAATCATAAGGATGTTGTAAAAAGATATCAAATACCTTTTTAAACTGATCTTTATTTGCTTCGATCATAAAAATATAAAAACCACTGAGATCTTGATAATCCTTAATATTATCAGGAACAACACTTAAGTCTTCTAATTGTAATAAATTGACATGATAATATTCTATATCTTTATAATCTTTCAAACCATGAGGTTGGTGAACAAGTTCATAATCGCTACGCAAATCAACAACTGTTCGAATCCCATATGCATAAAATTGTTCTTTTAAATCATCACTAATACCACTAGGGCAAGTACTTCTTACAAACTTATGAGATTTCGTATAATATCCATCTTGTGTTTCATATCCCCCTAAATCTCTCACATTAGTCAGTTTTCCTATATGAAGCATTCTTTCTTCTCTACTTAGTTGCATCATGATCTTGATCTCCTATTCTTCAAATGGGCGTACCCTTAAAGTAACACCTATTTCATCAGCAATTTTTTGACATTTATGAATTTCTTCTTCCCCAATAATATCAACGACAGTTAACACAACATGAGGCACATAAGCTTTACATTTTTTTGTAAAATCAAGCATCTCATCAAAAGATTCTATACCATAACGACTTCTCGTTAAACGTAAATATTCTTCTTTATTGCTCGCATTGAGACTTACCGAAACAGTATCAATTAAGCCTTTCAATTCACTTGTAATATCTCTTTGATGATATAATGATGATAGCCCATTCGTATTGACTCTTGTCTTAAGATCAGGTTTTCGCTTTTTCAAATAAGCAGCGACTTTCATCAAATCATCATGTCTCATTAATGGTTCCCCAAAACCACAAAAAACAATCTCTTGAAAATCATTGAGATCATATTTTTCGAATTCATCAATGATTTCTTGAACCGTTGGTTCTTCTTTTAACCATAAAGTATTTCCTTCCAACATTTCCTTTGTCTGTCTTAAACAGAATGTACATGAACAAGTACAACGATTTGTTGAATTGACATAACAAGTGATTCCTTTTGTACTTTCTAAATTTTTAATATCAATATAACTGTTGCGATATAAAGTATATAAAATCATCATTATTCCCCCAATTCCTTTAATAATGGTTCAAAGCACAGCCCTAAATGAGGATGTGCATCTATGTCTACTGAATGCTGAATGCATTTTGAAGCAAAGTCAGTCGCTTTTTTGACACTATCTAAAAAACTATGACCATTAAGATAGCTTCCAGCAATCACAGCAGAGATCACATCCCCTGTTCCACTCCTGTCTTCACCGATACGATCAACAATAACCTGATAGGTCTTTCCATGATCATAGACAAAATTTAATATCTGATTGTCCATTGAAATCCCTGTCACAACAATCATTTCTGGTCCCATTTGATTTAATTTTTGACACATTCTCATCAATTCTTCACTTTGAAAAGTTTCATGATAATCTTCATCAATCAAGGCACATAACTCTGTAAGATTAGGTGTAACAATTGATGCATAAGGCATCAATTCTCTCATTTTTTCTTGCATTTTTAAATTATATGTTGGATATAATTTTCCATGATCACCCATAACAGGATCAACCAAAACAAAATTATCTTCATTAGAAAAATATTGAAAAAAATCTTTCACAATATCAATTTGTTTTTCTGATCCTAAAAAGCCACTACATATACCATCAAATTCAACATGTCTTTTTTTATATGTAGCAATATAATCATTCATCTTTGTTGTATAGTCATCAAAAAAATAATCCTGATGATAAGTATTAATTGATAAAATAGCTGTAGGTACAAAAACTGTTTCAATTCCCATTGTTGAAATAATAGGCAACTGACAAGCAACTGAACATCTACTAAATCCAGTCACATCATTAATTAAAACAATTCTTTTTTCTCTCATCTTCATCACCTTCTTGAATGATATTCTAACACAAAGAGAGATATTTATGAATAATGTTTTCAAATTAAAAATATTTGTTATAATAGGGAAGGGGTGAAATAAATGAAGACAATACTCAAATATGGACTTCTTTGTTTTTTATGTTTAGGATTAATAGCTTGTTCTCCTAAAGAAGAAACAAAAGAAAAAACAGATTATTTAAAAGGAAACTATCAAGTTGACATCGTTGTCAAAGATTATGGAACAATCAAGGCTGAAATAGATGCAGACACAGCCCCTATCACAGTCACGAATTTTGTTAATTTATGTAAAGAAAAATTTTACGATGGCTTGACTTTTCATCGTATTATTGATGGCTTTATGATTCAAGGTGGCGATCCAAACGGTAATGGTACTGGTGGTAGTGATGAAACAATTCAAGGAGAATTCAGCAATAATAATATTGAAAATCCACTTTCACATACACGTGGTGCTTTGTCAATGGCAAGAAGTCAAGATAATGACAGTGCTACTTCCCAATTCTTTATTGTACAAAGTGATTCAACATACCTTGATGGAGATTATGCTGTCTTTGGTTATGTTTATGAAGGAATGGAAATTGTTGATCAAATTTGTAAAGATACAAAAGTTGAAGATCAAAACGGGACAGTTAAGAAAGAAAATCAACCGATTATTGAATCAATAAGATGCCAAAAAATGAAATAATGGATACTAAATTTTAGTATCCATTTTTATTGTTTTTATAAACAAAATGACAGTCATGATAAATGCTAATGTATCTGCCACAGGAACTGCATAGAAAATACCATATAAGCCAAATAATGAAGAAAAAATATAGATACATGGAATTAAAATAATGACCTGTCTTAATAAATTCAAAACACTTGATATTTTAATCTTTCCAACTGCCTGAAAGTAATTCGCACACATCACTTGACAGCCAACAACTGGCAGCATCATAAACCATATATGTAACGCATTGACAGTTAATTGAACAACATTGTTTTCATTATTGAAACAATAAACAATAGGTTTTGTCAATAATTGAACAGCTAGAAATCCAATAACACTAATGACTGTTGCACCAATAACCGCATATTTCACAGTTTCTTTAACACGTTCCATTTGTTTAGCTCCATAATTATAAGATATCAATGGCTGTTGTCCTTGCATTAATCCTGTAATAGGCATCAAAATCAAAGTTTGAATACTTGTGACAATACCAATCGCACTTAGAGCAATATCACCACCATATTGTACCAATGTCGAATTTAAAATAATATTCAAAACACTATTAGATATTTGCATTAAGAAAGCAGGAATCCCTGTTTTGATAATATCTTTCACATATCTTAATTTCAATTTTAATAAATGATGATTTAATGTAATGATCGTTCTTTGACCAAATAAAAATGATAATTGCCACAAGGCACTTAAAAGCTGACCACCAATAGTTGCTAAAGCTGCCCCTTCCATTCCCATATGACAAACTATGATCAAAATATAATCAAAAATAATATTAAATCCAGCACCTAACATTTGTGAAATCATCGCATTTTTGGGATTTCCTTGTGCCCTAGAAAAGTTATTTCCTGCCATGGCAACACATTGAAAGACAGCTCCATATAAAATAATACTTAAATAACTTTTTGCATAAGGTAAAACATTTTGACTAGCACCTAGTATTTTTAATAAAGGTTCTAGAAATAAATTCCCAAATATCATAAACAATAATCCAAATATAACCGTTAAAGATAATGCATTCCCCATATAAGTCGCAGCATCATCTCTTTTTTCCATACCTAAAGAAATTGAAAAACGTGTTGCTCCACCCATACCAACCATGAGAGAAATAGCCATAACAATAAGTGTCACAGGATAACAAACACTAATTCCTGCAAGTCCTATTGATCCTAGCTCTGGAGCATTGCCAATAAACATTCTATCAACGATATTATATATCGCATTAACCAACATACCTATCATCGCAGGAATAGAAAATTCTACGAGTAAAGGTAAAATCTTTTTTGTTTTCATTTTTTCATCTTTATTCATATCATCTCTCCAAATTCCTTTTTACTTTTGATAATAATTCAAACAATTGTTCCTGTTGCTTTTGATCAATACCTTTTAACATCGTACGTGTCGTTTCATCAATGATCTTTTTAATTTCTGGATATAATTTCTCACCTTTTTGTGTTAAGGAAATATCAAAAACACGACGATCATTTTCACTCATTTTTTTGACAATCAATTCTTTGTCTTCTAATGATTTTAATATTCTCGTTACAGCACTTTTATCAATAAGCAAATGTTTTGTTAAAACATCCTGTTGAATAACTTGATGTTTATGAATTTTCATCAAAGCAATTGCTTGTCCATGACTCAAATCCAATTGTTTAAGTAACATATTCATATATGTATTTTTCTTATTATTGACATTCGCAATCAATCTTCCTATTTTCATAGTCACCCATCCCTTTTGTTGATATATCAACTATAATATCAATTAGTTGATATGTCAACATCTTTTCAAAAAAAGAAAAGAAGCTTTCGCTTCTTAATAGGCTTTTGCAAAATAAACCACTTTTTTTGCTGGCTTTCCACAAATTGGACAAACATTATCAAATGGTTCTTCATCTTCCTTGATACATCTTGATGTTGCCCCTGTTTCATTTTTGATTTGTTCTTCACAAATAGCATCTCCACACCACATCATTCTAATATATCCTGCTTTATTCTCTAAGATATCTTTAAATTCATCATAATTATGAGCAGTTCTGATATTTTCATCTCTGAATTGTAACGCTTTTTGATACATTTCATCATGAATTTGATCTAATAATTGCAAGATGTTTTGACCAAGATGGTCATCTAATGGATATGATGTCTTTGACCCATTAACACGTTTTGCAAGAATACATTGTCCTTTTTCGATATCTTTTGGTCCAATCTCTAAACGTACTGGAATCCCTCGCATTTCAGCATCAGCAAATTTATAACCTGGTGTTTTATCGCTAGCATCAACTTTCACTCTTAATCCTGCAGCCTTTAATTGTTTTTCAAGTTCATAAGCTTTATCTAAAACACCTTCTTTATGTTGCATAACAGGGACTATGATGACTTGAATAGGTGCAACACGTGGTGGTAATACCAAACCATTATCATCACCATGAACCATAATGATTGCACCTAATAATCTTGTAGATACACCCCAAGATGTCTGATAAACATATTCTTGTTTATTCTCTTTATTTAAGAATTTGACATCAAATGCTTTTGCAAATCCTTGTCCAAAATAATGTGTTGTCCCAGATTGTAAAGCTTTTCCGTCATGCATTAAAGCTTCCATTGTATATGTTTCTTCGGCACCAGCAAATTTTTCACTTTCTGTTTTTCTACCAGTAACCATTGGAATAGCCAATAAATCTTTTGCAGTATCTTTATAAATATCTAACATACGTAATGTTTCTTCTCTAGCTTCTTGTTCACTAGCATGAATTGTATGACCTTCTTGCCATAAAAATTCAGATCCACGTAAAAATGGTCTTGTCGTTTTTTCCCATCTGACAACAGAACACCATTGATTATATAATTTTGGTAAATCACGATAAGAATTCACGATTTTTGCATAATGTTCACAGAATAATGTTTCTGATGTTGGTCTGATAACAAGATTTTCTTCAAGTTTATCCAAACCACCTTGTGTCACAACCGCACATTCTGGAGCGAATCCTTCTACGTGATCAGCTTCTTTTTGTAATAAAGATTGAGGGATCAACATCGGCATATAAACATTTTCATGTCCAGTTTCTTTGAATTTTTTATCCATATAGCTTTGAATTTGTTCCCAAAGAGCATAGCCATAAGGACGATAGATAATAAATCCTTTTACTCCACTATAATCCATTAATTCTGCTTTTCTACAAACATCTGTATACCATTTTGCAAAATCAACGTCTCTAGCAGTAATTGCCTCATTTTTCTTATTATTTGCCATATATTTTCCTCCTAAAATTTCTTTATTATTTTACTATAATAACCACTAACAAGCAAGATAAGAAAAGATGAATCTTATTTTATTGTAATCTGACTCGTCTTTCTTTCTCTTGTAATCACAATTTGACTATCAATACGATCTTTTAATTCACTAACATGTGAAATAATACCAATGAGTTTATTGTCCTGATGTAATTCTAATAAACAATTCAATGCCTGATCTAAAGATTGACTATCTAAAGAACCAAATCCTTCATCAATAAATAATGTATTTAACTCAATACCACCTGCATGATCTTGTATCATATAAGATAATCCTAAAGCTAGCGATAAAGCTGCTTTAAATGATTCTCCCCCAGATAAAGTCTTAATATCTCGTGATACACCACTTTCATAATCAAAAACATCTAATTCTAATCCTTGTTTACTGCTTCCTTTACTTGCATAATCTTTACGTACCAAACGGTATCTTCCTTGAGTTAATTCTTTCATCATATCATTGGCATAAAGTAACATCTTTTCAAAATAGGCAGCCAAAACATATCTTTCTAAAGATACTCTTGATTCATTTTTCCCACTTGTCACATAAGATAGATCCATATATTGTTGATAAACTTTTTCATTATCTTTTAATGTATCATTAATTTTTTCTATTTCTAAGATTTGTTTCTTTTTCAAAGCATAAGATAATTTGTCTTGATCAATAACTTCTTTTAAAGAATTGATTTGTTTTGATAACTCTTGAAGATGATTTTGTAATTCTTTTAAATCAATATATGACAGATCTTTGACTTCTTCTTTTAAAGAAGCAATCTGTTGTTGTAAAGATTGTCGTGCAATCATATAATCTTGATATTGTTTTTCATATTGTTCAAGTCGTCCAATTTGTTCTTTTAAAGAAAGGAAGAGTGCTTCATCTTCATATTGTTGGAGTTGTTCATGATATTGTTGGTCAATAGATTCTAATTCTTTGTGCTGTTTTTCGATTTGATGCAACAAAGCTGTTTTTTGCGTTTCTAATTGAACATGTTCCTTTTGAGATTGATTGTATTCTTTTTGAATATATTCAATTTGTTGATTAAGCTGTTCTAGCTGTGATTTCCCTTCTTTTAATTGAATCTTGATATCTTCAACATCATATTTCGCCAATGAATTATCTAAACGCCCATTTATCTTTTGGATATAATTATTGATTTCTTCTAAAACTTTTTCTTTCTTTATTTTTTCATCTTCGTAAACAACCATATCC
>CAMFRJ010000016.1 GCA_945981915.1 uncultured Erysipelotrichaceae bacterium | reverse complement strand
TATGAATATTATATAACATATCTTTACAAAGTCAACATATATGTTAAAATATGCTTATATTAAGTAAAGGAAGACTAGACAATGAAAAAACTATTAATTGTAGTAGATTATCAAAAAGATTTTGTTGATGGAAGTTTAGGATTTGAAGCTGCCATTCAATTAGATGATTACATTAGTGAATTAATTGATCAATTCCATAAAAATAATAATGATGTTTTATTCACTTTTGATACTCATAGTACTAACTATCTTGAAACGCAAGAAGGAAAAAATTTACCAATCAAGCATTGTATTGAAAATAGTGAAGGTTGGAAACTGTATGGTCAAGTCAGTAAAAAGAGAAAACCTGAAGATCATTGCATCTATAAACCTGGTTTTGGTTCTTTGGAGTTAGGTAATTATTTAAAAGATAAACAGTATGAACAAATTGTTCTTGTTGGGATTGTATCAAATATTTGTGTTATTTCTAATGCAATTATATGTAAAGCAGCTTTACCTGAAGTTGATATATATATTGATACTAGAGGAATTTCAAGTAATGATTTACAAATGCAAGAAAAAGCACTTGATATTCTAAAAAATTTACAATTTCATGTGATATAATAATTTTCTATTATTTTGTTAATGAAATTATTATTGACACATATCCTAGACAAGCGTAAAATTGGTGTAAGATAAATATTATTATTGAAAATTGTTATGTATATCCCACTTTACATAACTCTATTTAGGGAAAGGAAGTAAGAAAAATGGCAAAAAAAGATATTGATTGGTCAAATATTGGTTTTGGTTATATACCTACTGAAGCAAGATTTGTCGCAAATTATAAAGATGGTGCTTGGGAAGAAGGCAAAATAACAAATGATGACAAGGTCGTTATTAGTGAATGTGCGTGTGTTCTTCAATATGCCCAAACATGTTTTGAAGGATTAAAAGCATATACGACTGAAGATGGAAAAATTGTTTGTTTCCGTCCTGACTTAAATGCAAGTCGTATGGCTAAGACATGTCAAAGATTGGAAATGCCTGTCTATCCTGAAGATAAATGGGTCGAAGCAATTGAAGAGGTTGTTAAAGCAAATATTGATTATGTTCCTCCATATGGATCTGGTGCTACATTATATATTCGTCCATTTATGTTTGGTAGTGATCCAGTTATTGGTGTAAAACCTGCAAGCGAATATCAATTTAGAGTATTTGTAACTCCTGTTGGTCCTTATTTTAAAGGTGGTGTCAAACCAATTACAATTAGAGTCAGCGATTATGATAGAGCTGCTCCTCATGGAACTGGTCATATCAAAGCTGGTTTAAACTATGCGATGAGTTTATATCCAATCATGGATGCCCATAGACAAGGTTTTGATGAAAATATGTACTTAGATGCTGCAACAAGAACAAAAGTTGAAGAAACTGGTGGAGCTAACTTTATTTTTGTTACAAAAGATGGAAAAGTTGTGACTCCAAAATCTGATAGTATCTTACCTTCTATCACAAGACGCTCTTTAATGTATGTTGCAAAAGAATATCTAGGATTAGAAGTTGAAGAAAGAGAAGTTTATTTCGATGAAGTGAAAGATTTTGCTGAATGTGGATTATGCGGTACTGCTGCTGTTATTTCACCTGTTGGCAAAATTAATGATCATGGAAAAGAAATCTGTTTCCCAAGTGGAATGGAAGAAATGGGTCCTATCACTAAAAAACTATATGATACATTAACAGGAATTCAAATGGGAAGAATTGAAGCACCTGAAGGATGGATCAAAGTTATTAAAGAATAAAAGCCGAAATCGGCTTTTTTAAGATAAAAAAGGTATTGAACATAATTGTATCAATACCTTTTTCATTATCTATCTTCCAATTTAACGTATTTTTTATTATCCCCAACATATTTACCAGCAGGACGAATGATTTTACCAGAATAGAGTTTGTTTTCAATATTATGAGCAACCCACCCTACTGAACGACCAATAACGAATAATAATGTATAAAGGTCTTTAGGAATACCTAACATGTCATAAACAAGGCCACTATAAAAATCAATATTTGCACAAACGTTAATACCCTTACGGTCTTTAATTTCTTGAATTGCGATATTTTCAAAACGATGATAAAATTCATATTCGTTGACTCTACCTTTTTCTATTGCAAGTTCTCTACATTTTTGTGATAAAATCTGACATCTTGGATCGCTTAAAGTATAAACTGCATGTCCAATTCCATAAACCAATCCTGTTTTATCATTAAAATCTTTATCTAAAATACGTCGTATGATTTCAAGTATCTGTTCATCAGTTGCTTGTAAACCAATTTCATTAATAACAAGTTTCATTTGTTTGGCAACTGCTAAATTAGCACCTCCATGTTTTGGACCTTTCAATGAACCGATTGCACCAGCAAAACATGAATAAATATCTGTCCCAGTAGACGACATAACAACGTTTGTAAATGTAGAGTTGTTTCCTCCCCCGTGATCAGCATGTAAAACAAGACACATATCCAATACACTTGCTTCAGTAGGTGTAAATTGCTGATCTATTCTTAGCATCTGCAAAATATTTTCTGCAATTGAAAAATCTGTTCTAATTGGATGAATAAATAAACTTTCATTATCAAAATAATGGACTTTACTACGATAAGAATAACACACGATCTGTGGAATTTTTGCAATCAAATCTAAACCTTTATCCAATGTTCCTTCAGGTGTCACATCATCAGGATTTTGATCATATGTGTATAACATTAAAACTTCCTGTTGTAGCTTATTCATCATATTTTGCATCGGAAAAGATAATAAACGCACATTTAAGTAATTAATTGGTAATTCATAGCGATTTGCAAGTTCCTTTTTAAAAGCTTCTAATTCATCTTTATTTGGCAAATATCCAAATAAGATCAAAAAGCATGCTTCTTCAAATAAAAATCTATTTTTTGGATTATGACCATTAATTAAATCTGAAACCTTAACTCCTCGATAATACAATTTCCCTGCAGTATCAATTTTTTTACCGTTTTCCTTTTTGTATCCGACAACATCTGAAATTCTCGTTAAACCAACCAAGACACCAGTCCCATCTTCGTTTCTTAATCCATTTTTTACATCATATTTCTTATATAAACTGTTATCAATTTTATTTAATGTTTCACTTCTTTTGAAAACATAATCAATAAATTCACTCATAAATGCACCCCCAAAATATAGTGTTAGCAATATATTAACACATTTTGGGATAATTGTATACAATTTTTATCACACAATAAGATTGTCAAAAAAGAGAAACTCCTTTACAATTATATATAAGAAAAACGATAATTGTAGGTGACATAAAATGAAAATATTTGAAAACGAATATACTGGCCTAACTTTTGAAGAAGTTGAACAAAGAATGAAACAAAATGAGATTAATCATATTGCATCAAAAACTACAAAATCATATCAAGAAATATTTTCAGATAATATTTTTACTTTTTTTAACCTAATCAATATTATTTTATTTGCATGTGTTTTCTTTGTAGGTTCATATAAAAATATGTTGTTTATTCTTGTCGTTATTTTTAATACATTAACTGGAATCTATCAAGAAATAAAAGCTAAATTAACACTAGATAAATTAGAAATTTTGAGTGATAATCCTATTGAAGTCATCAGAAACGATTCAATTATCCGTATATCAATCAGTCAAATTGTCAAAGACGACACAATAATTCTAACAAATGGTATGCAAGTTCCTACTGATTGCACTTTATTAGAAGGATATTTGGAAGTTAATGAAGCCCTATTAACTGGAGAATCTGACGCCATTGAAAAATCAAAAAATGATCAGTTGATGTCAGGAAGTTTTGTAACCTCTGGAAAAGCCATTTGTCATGTTGAACATGTGGGTAGTCAAAATTATATTCACAAGATTACTGAAGAAGCTAAAAAAGATATTTCTAAAAAATCACAACTCAATCTTGCTATGGATAAGATATTAAAGATTATCTCAATCATAATCGTTCCTATTGCTTTACTTCTATTTTCTAAAGAATTCTTTTTTGGAAAGGAACCCTTACAAGCTGCAGTCGTTTCAACAGTGGCTGCTGTTCTAGGTATGATACCATCGGGACTTGTTTTATTAACTTCCGTGGCATTAACTTTAAGTGTTTTGAGATTAGCCAAAAAACAAACTTTAGTTCAAGATTTATTCTGCATTGAAACATTAGCGAGAGTTGATACAATTTGTTTGGATAAAACAGGGACTTTAACAGAAGGAAAGATGGAAGTCAAAGATTTGATTGTCTTTGATCAAAGTTTTGATGTTATTAACATTTTAAAAAATGTGAATTACTATTTAGAAGACAAAAATATGACTTCTTTAGCTTTATATGAGAAATTTCAAACTAATCACGATTTGAATCCTTGGTTACTCGTTCCTTTTTCTTCAGAAAGAAAATATAGTGCCGTTTCCTTTAAAAATTATGGTACTGTTTATATAGGAGCCTGCCAATTTGTCTTTCCTCATGGTGATCAAAAGCTATATGAAACATGTTATCAATACACAAGTCAAGGATATCGTGTTTTAACAATTGGCTACTCACAACACATTTTAGATAATAATCAAGTCTTATTAAATGATCTGAAATGTTTAGGAATCATCATCCTCACTGATATTATTAGAGAAGATGCTAAAGAAACACTTCAGTATTTTAAAAAACAAAAAACTGATATCAAGGTCATCTCTGGTGATGATCCTGTGACTGTATCATTTATCGCTAAACGTGTGGGTATTGATCATTATGATCAATATATCGATGTCTCTTCTTTAAAAGATGAAGAAATAGAAGATGCTGTTAACAAGTATACTGTGTTTGGTCGTGTGACTCCTGAACAAAAAAAATTAATGGTTGTCGCTTTACAAAAACATCACCATACTGTTGCTATGACAGGTGATGGTATTAATGACGTATTAGCTCTTAAAATTGCTGATTGTTCAATTGCTATGGCATCAGGAAGTGATGCTGCTAAAAACACTGCCAATATCGTTTTGTTGGATAACAATTTTGATTCTTTACCTCATGTCGTTCATGAAGGAAGACGTGTTATTAACAATATTACAGCATCTGCATCAATGTATTTAATTAAAACAATTTTTTCAGTCTTACTCTCTGTCGGTTTAATTATTTTTGGTCATGGATATCCATTTGAACCAATTCAACTTACAATTATTAGTGGCTGCTGCGTTGGTATTCCAACTTTCTTTTTAACTTATGAACCAAATTTTAACAGAGTGTCAGGAGATTTTCTAATAACTGTTTTCAAAAATGCTTTTCCTTTTGCGTTGATGATTGCAATTAGTTCAACGCTGATTGTTAACGGTGGCAGAATTATTGGATATGATAAGGACACACTCTATACAATCTGTATTCTACTTACAGCATGGTGTTATTATAGTGGTTTAAAACATATCTATTCACCTTTATCGTTTTATCGTTTTATAATCATCTATAGCATGCAATTTGTGCTATATATATGTTTAATTGGTGGACATGATTTTTTAAGTTTAGGAAGCATTGATTTTTTAGGTGCAATCTTATTAATGTTTTTGGTAACATTTTCAAAACCTGCATACCTGGCTGGTTTCAAACTATTTGATACTATAATTGTTATGATTAAAAAGCATCATAAAAAAACATCAGATTAATCTGATGTTTTTTTTACAGGATGTCTTATGACAGTTCTAAGATTAGCTGTCTTTGTTCTTCGAAAATCACTAAGATATATTTCATGATGTCTTCGGTTTTCATTAATATCTTCTTGATATTCCATCTCTTGAACATATTTTTTCATATTTAAAATAGTTTGTGCTTCTAAATCAAAAGATCCAATATGCATAGTTTGTACGCATAGGCCTTCATCAATAATACGAAATTCTAACTTATTGACATGGTCATCTTGTTTTTTATTTCTTAATTTTTCTTTTGCCTGGTTGAAAATGATTTCATCTACAAACTCTGGTAATCTAATCATCAAAAGCCATTGAAATTGATTTTTATCTTGAATATTTAAACCATCAAAACAACTGTTATCTACCCACCATAATCCTTCTAATGGTGGTATAACATATTCAAAATATCTATTGGGTTTATCTTTATCCATTTTTATCATATAAGACAAACCATAAAGTAACGAAATAGCTTCTTGAAAAGAAGCAGTTTCGTTTGGATCACCACATCCTTCTATCACAGCATATGCAATAGGTGGTACTTCTATTAAAACTGGCTCTTTAGGTTGATATAATTCTTTATACTTCTTTTTGTAATCTAATTTATTCATGTAATGTTTCCCATATTTTTTGGAATTTTTTGGCATTGAGGACTTCTCTTGTAATAAATTGTTTTTGATAAAATAATGAATAAGTTGTTAATGGAGTTGGTGCTTTTTTTGCTTCTTCACTCGTTTGCAAATGAACACATTTTAAAGGGATATGTTGGTGATCACAATACTCTTTTAATAAATTGACATATTTAACATTAAAAGGACACTGATGACTATAATACAAAATCAAATCATTATCTTTTATTGGTGCAATTTGAAACTTTGGCATACCAACATGATCATCAAGCGAACGAAACATTAATACATAATTGTTCCACTGATCAACTTCACAAAAACCAAATTTCTTTAAAAAACGATAATCCATAACAAAAGAACTTTTCTTTCTTGAAGAAATGATGACGATCCCCTTACGCTTTTGCATTAAACAATCCTCAATACAATTTTCTAACAATTCTTTTGCATAACCATGTCCTTGATACTTTCCTGAAACCCATAAACAATTAATATATACTAAACAATCGCCAGTAATATTCACCCATGCATTTTCTAAAGGTATATATTCAATAAAACATTTTCCTCTGATATTCATTTTTTTAAACACTAAACCATTATCAAATTCGTGACTAAGCCAGGCCTTTTTACTTTCTACCTGTATATCATGATTTGATGAAATTGCACAACAAATATGTTCTTTTTCAATATTATCTTTATCTATTTTTATAATCTCCATAATCGTTCTCCTTTAATAAAAGTATAACATAATAAACATGTCATCTTGTGACATGTTTATTCATATATGTTTTCAATTTTATGAATTTCTGCAAGTAATTCTTTTTGTAAAGATAATGGTTCTATTATTTTGAGATGACTACCAAATGAGATAAGTGTTGATATAAGCCATGGTGTGTTAAATATTTGACTAGAAACGAGATATTTCCCTTCTTGTTCAGTGATCTCATCATCATTAAACTCATCAAAAATAAAACTTGCGCAATCTTTATCAAACAAAAGAATAACATTTATTTTTTCATCACTATTATAAATATACTGCATGGGTTCTACTTTTTTTCGATGAAATGTTTCATTGAGTATTTGTATATTTTTTATGCGCGTCAATTTATAAATACGTTCTTTTACTTTATTTACATCAAAAGCTCTTAAATACCAGGATTGAGCCTTAAAAACCAATTGTAACGGCTCCACTTTTTTTATTGATTTGGCATTTTGTAAATTTATATATTGAAAACGTATATATTTAGTATGTAAAATTGCTTCTTTTAATAAATTAAACTGTTGCTTAATATGAATAGGATCATGCCACGAAGAAAAATCTATATCAATCCAATCATTAATATTTTTATGAAAATGACGTTGTAACTGACTTGTTAAATTTTGGTAATTATCAATATGTAATGCAGATAAAGTATTTAAAGCCAACAATATATCTTCTTGTTGTAAATCATTTAATACGTATTTATCTAATACATAATGTTCATCAATGGATATACCACCATTTTTACCTTGTCTACTTTGAATTGGAATCCCTGCAACAATTAATCTATCTAAGTCACGATAAATAGTTCTCAGCGAAACTTCAAAATGTTGAGCTAATTCCTTTGCAGTTGTTTTTTTCACATCTAACAAATAATACAATATTTCCAATAATCTTTGCATAAAATTAAACCTTTCTGTTGTTGAGATTCTATTTTAAATATAACATAAAAACAATGAAAGACACTATAATATGTTATAATAACAATGAGGTGAAATTTATGAAAGAGTTATTAAAAGATATTAAGGATGTTTTAGAAAAACAAAAACTAGTTATTTTTGTCGGAGCTGGTGTTTCAAAAAACTCAGGTGTACCAACTTGGGGACAAATTGTCAGGATATATGCTCAACATCTTAACTACTCACATCAAAAACATCTTTCTACAGACGAATATATTAAAATACCTCAGTATTTTTATAGTCAAGATCATTCACTTCATCATCATGATTATTATCAGATATTGAAAAATGCTTTTGATTGTCAATTTCAATCAAATATTTTAAATGATCTGATTGTCTCTCTCAATCCTGAACATATCATTACGACAAATTATGACCATCTTTTAGATAATTATCATTATGAAGTCATCACTAGTGATAGAGATCTATTGAAGGCAACCAGTCAACATTATCTTATCAAAATGCATGGTGATATAGATGATATTGAACATATTGTTTTCAAAGAAGATGATTATCTTCGTTTTTCGCATACACATTCTCTCATTGAATTATATATCAAATCATTACTGATTGATCATGTGTTCTTATTTGTAGGATATTCATTAAATGATTATAATTTAAAAATGTTTTTAAGTTGGATAGATTATTTAGGGCATGAACAAAAAGTAAAAGAAAGTATGCATACCAACTATTTGATAACAAGTGATATCTTACCTGGACAAGATTATTTACTTGCATACTATACTCAGAAAAATATTAAGGTCATTGATTTAAATAATATGGATGAAGATCTTTTGTATCAATCAAAAAATATCGCCTTAAAAGATGAAATCGGTCGAAGAACTTACATCTGTTTACAATATATTAAAGATAAGAAAAATAGAGGCTAGCCTCTATTTTAATAATTTCATAGAAATATAATTCATACATTCATTTTTAATGAGTTGCATTTGATCATAGAGAGTATCTTGATACAAAAAACGATCAATATTTTTTCTGATATAATCATTATCTTTTAGAAATAAATAACTTGATGGAAAATGAAGATCATAAATGAAAGCAAAATAAGAAACCCACATATCAACTTCATTATGTCGATCTTCTTTTTTTATGAGCCGATGTTCCATCATATCTTTCATAATATTGTCACTGACTTTTTGATGAATAAAAATTTTTTCAGGAATATCTAATAAAGTTTCAATTGATGCCGTGTTCTTAACTCTAAAATTATCTAATTTATCGCTATCTCTAATCAATAATGTTTGTAACTTAGCTTGTTGATTTTCAATGTTAGGAATTTGATAAGCAGAATGATAGCGAATCGCTATTTCTATGATCTGATCATATTGTCTATCAGGAACCATTTTTTCAATAAGACGCTCTTCAAATAATATTTTCACTCCTAACTTAGCATGATCAATATAAGAATCATTAAAACTGTGAAATCTCTTGAGTTGTTCAAAACGTCCAATATCATGCAGTAAAGCAATAATAAGAGCTAATTGAAAATCCTCACCTTGAATGTTTTCATGAAGACAAAGATATCGAGATGTTTCAACAACGCAATAAGTATGAATAAGTTTTAATCGAATTTTATCGTCATGTAAATCAAATTGATTGACATATTCTTGAAAGGCTTTTTTTGTATATTCAATATCTAACATCTTGACCTCCTTGTGATAGAATAGTTATACTGTATGTGCGAGGTATAGTTATGGATAACTTAATTTTTGAACAATATCAATATTTAATTGAATGCAATAATGATGAAATCTCTATTCTTGCCAACACAAGTGCATTTATCATGCAAACATTCGAAGACATATCATGGGCTGGTTTTTATATTTTAAAAAACAATGAACTGGTTTTAGGACCATTTCAAGGAAAAGTTGCTTGTACCAATATTCCTTTACAAAAAGGAGTATGTGGACAAGCTGCATCGACCCAAAAGACCATCATTGTTGAAAATGTGCATGAATTTTCAGGTCACATTGCCTGTGATAGTGCTAGTAACAGCGAAATTGTCATACCTATCATGATATGTGATCAATTATATGGTGTTTTAGATTTAGATTCTACATCATTATCACGTTTTGGTAAAAAAGATCAAATCATTTTTGAACAAATCGTTCAACGACTTGTTCAACAACTCAAAAAGAGCTAATGCTCTTTTTTTATATCCTCTAACAGATAATTTTTCATATGTTTATTTTTTCTTGCAAATTCATTGAATTCTTTTTCATGAGTTTCCTTAACCAAAATTTCTAATTCTCTAGCAGAAATCCTCATTGCTCCTTTTGATGAAACAATGACCTGCTCCAATGCATCAGAAGTTGCGACATAAACACGATATTGTTGTGTCAGATCATGTGTTACTTTTTCAATATAATTGTCAGCAGTTTGTGCTTCTTTGGTATAGACGATATAAATATTATTGTGTTTATTAATAGAACCTTGATTGTGTTTGACCTTATAAGCATCAAAAACAAGAATAAGCAAACATTGTCGATATCCTTGATAATTACAGAGAATATCAATCAATCTTTCTCTAGCTAAATCTAAATTTGTTTTTGCTAACTCACTTAATTCATGCCATGAGAAAATAATATTATAACCATCAACTAATAAACATTCAGGTAAAATAGTCACTTTTTCTTGACTGCTGCTTTGTTGACTTTTTTGATACATATCTTTAGATAAACGTCTTTTTATAGGACCATATGTTCTGATAAAGATTTCTTCTAACTCTTTTTCATCAACTTGAAAACGAACCGTTTCATTCATTTTTGTTTTGTTTTGTAAAACATACGGAAGATGCATATAATTTTCTACTTCATCATATGGTACATAAAAACCAGCTCCATGTTTGCAAAATATTGATCCAGTGGGATACTGTCTATCATTTTCACTATGATAACCAATACTGTCAATCAATTCTTGACTATCTTTGCATTCTTGGTAGCCATCAAAATGATAATTGAGCTCTCCTTCTCCTTTTGTTTTCGATAAAAACATCTTTTGATAATTGTACATTGCTCTTACCGGCATAATACCATTAATACTCGCCTTTTCATGATGAATGATATCATATTGACTATGAAAGCCATCAAGATCATAAAGAATTTGACTCAACATCCCACTAGGAACAAGTATTTCAAAACGATAAAATGGTTCTAATAAAAGTGAATGAGCTTTTTTTAAACCATTTCGAATAGCACGATAAGTTGCTTCCCTAAAATCGCCACCTTCAGTATGTTTAAGATGAGCTTTCCCTGAGACTAAAGTCATTTTCATATCGGTAATTGGTGACCCTGTTAAAACACCTCTATGTTCTATTTCCTGCATATGAGTTAAGACAAGATTTTGATATTGTACAGGTAGTGTATTTTTTTCACATTTATTTTCAATCATTATCCCTTGTCCTCTTTCTAAAGGCTCCAAAATAATATGCACTTCAGCATAATGACGCAATGGTTCAAAATGACCTACACCTTCTACCTTATTGGTAATAGTTTCTAATAATGTAACACTTCCTTCATCAAATTCAACTTCATAATGGTATCTTTGTTCAATAAGATATTTCAAGGCATCTAATTGTATTTCCCCCATAACTTTAGTTTTTAATTCCTGTGTCTGCTCATCATAAGAAATTTGTAAGCTAGGATCTTCATGAGCAATTGTCATAATATCATCAATGGCCTTATGCTTATCAATATTATGTGGTAAGATAATCTGATAAGTTGTAAATGGCTGTAATAATTGATGACGAAGCGGTTTTTCTTTCCCAAAAGTAAAACCAATCGGTATCTTTTTTAAACCTTTGCAAGCAACGATTTCTCCCGCGCTTGCAATTTGCACAATTTGATAATTCTTACCAGAATATACTCTCATCTCATCAATCTTTTCATCGTCAATGACATCTTTCACTTTTAAGGAGCCTCCTGTTAACTTTAAAAAAGTGTATTCGTTATTTCTATCAAGTAATTTTTTAAAAACAATACCACTTGTTTCATCATAACTTTCCTTTTGACATGTATATAAATTTAAGATATCAAGAAATGAAATAATTCCATCATCTTTTAATGCTGATCCAAAGCAAATTGGAAACACCTCTCTATCAAGGATCAATTTTGTGATATCAGATAGTGTAAATTGATTATTAAGATATTGTTCCAATAAATCATCATCTAAAAGAGAGATATTTTCATGAAAATATTCATCAACTGCTAAACAACGTTGAGACAGTTGATTTTGTATGTCTTTGATGATTTCATCTTGACTTTGATATGAAAGATCCATTTTATTGACAAAAATAAAAACAGGAATTTGATAATATTGTAATAATTTCCAAATTGTTTTTGTATGAGATTGTATCCCTTCTCTTGCAGAAATAATGATAACTGCAT
>CAMFRJ010000015.1 GCA_945981915.1 uncultured Erysipelotrichaceae bacterium | reverse complement strand
GTCACCAATCCTGTCACACAAGTTGCAGAAGTTGCAGTAAACAAATGATCAAGATATGTTCCTGTTGCCCCTTGATGCGTTGAAAAAGGCATCGCCAAAAGTATTGACCCAATCAAAATAACCATCAAAAAGCTAAAACCTATTCTTCTCACTGCAGAATACTCTTTACCTTTATGTGGTTTATGTATGATTTTTTCTTCCATGATCTTCCCTCTTTAATCATATCGTATAATTCTATTAGAATTATACATGAAATAGATGTGATAAGCAATGAATATAAAAAACATGGGACATCCCATGTTTTCAACAAATGATAATAAGCCAAGTTCTGTATTCGTAATCATTTATCTACGCTTTCGCGTCCTTCTTACCGTTCAATTCCAGCTTGAAGATTCCCCTACCAAATTTGGGTTTCTGCCTTGCGGAGCTTTCCTCTTTTCACTCATGGTTTCCCATGACATTGTTTCTGTGGAGCCATTTATGAATGTCTACCATAGTTTCCCTTAGGCTTTCATTCTGTCGTTAGCTTTCGCTACCCTCACTTATTGATTCGTGAGGCACAAACACTACAATCATCGCAGATTGTGGCAGCCTGGACTTTCCTCTACTTAAACAAGCAGCGATTACTTGTCATTTGTTATTTATTTTGTGAAAAAACAACCTTTTCTAATAAAGATAATCTTTTTAAAATATCAACATTAGAAGAAGCATTGCTTTCTAATGCACGAAGATTATCATCTTGTAATGCTTTTTCTCTTTCTAATCTGGCAACAATACTTTTCTGTTCTGCCAAACGTCTTTCTAATTGTTCTATTCTATCATAAGAATTATTTAATAAGCCTGCAAAAGCTTCATAATCTTTAACAATCTGATCTAAAAAATGATCAACTTCATCAGCATTATAGCCTTTAAAGTCTACTTTAAACTCTTTACTCACAATTTTTTTTGGACTTAACACGACTTTGTATTCCATAATCTCAGCTCCTTTTCATAATCATTGTACCAATTTATCCTTTTTTTGCAAGATATACAATATAAAAAAATATCTTTACAGCTCATTCATGAAAAGATATGATATAATAACAAATGAAAATATGAAAGGAGTTCATATGGTCAATTATCCAAATAAAAAAGAATGTTTCCATACAACCTATACAACCTTAACAGGTAAACATTATACAGCACATCGTGGAATGAATCTCGAAGATGATCTCAATCAAACCAACCAATATTATTTATCACATGATATTGCAGTGATTCATAAAAAGCCGACACCTATTCAAATTGTCAAAGTCGACTATCCTCAAAGAACCGCTGCAAAAATCGTTGAAGCTTATTTTAGAACTCCTTCAACTACCGATTATAATGGTCTTTATAAGGGAAGATATATTGATTTTGAAGCAAAAGAAACCAAAACCAAATCATTTCCTTTTATTAATATATCATTACATCAAATTAATCATTTAGAAAGCATTATCAAACATGGTGGTATTGCTTTTATCATTATTGCTTTTACATCAATTAATGAAGTTTATTTGTTGGATGCATCATACATGATAGATGCTTACAAACATGGAAAAAGAAAATCAATGACATATGAAACAATCAAAAAATACGGACATTTGATCACACAAGGTTATATGCCCCGTTTACATTACTTAGATATTGTTGATCAATTTTATATAAGAGGTGTTCAAGATGAAAAATAAAATGAATATAAAGAAAGTATCAGCTTCTCTAATCACTATCCTTATTATAATATCTTTAGGTTTTGCAAGTGTTTTTGGCTTTCAAATCTATAAAAATACAGCATCTTTTGATGCTAAAAGATTATTATCCAGTGAAGCCAGTCAGGTATTTGACAGTGAAGGAAATGTGATCTATACCTTTGGTTCTGATATCAATGGAAAACGTGAAAATATCTCCTATGATGATCTTCCACAAATCTTAATCGATGCAGTTGTGGCAGCTGAAGATTCAAGATTTTTTGAACATGACGGTTTTGATCTCCCTCGAATTGTCAAAGCAGCCTTCTCAAATTTGATTGCAGGTGGTATTACTGGTGGTGGTTCAACAATTACCCAACAGTTGATCAAAAAAACATATTTTCCAAAAGAAGAACAAACTTACACACGTAAACTCAGTGAAATCATTTTAGCTATCCAAGCAGATAAAGCATTAAGTAAAGAAGAAATCATAACTCTTTATCTCAATAAAATATATTTTGGGAGAAGTACTGATTCTATTGGTATTAGTGCTGCTTGTCGATATTATTTTAATAAGGGTGTTTCTGAAATTACTTTACCAGAAGCTGCCATGTTAGCAGGAAGCTTAAATTCACCTGCAAACTATGATCCTTATTACAATTTGAATAAGGCAACAAAAAGACGTAATACAATTTTGGATCTGATGGTCAAACATGGTTACATCACACAAGATGAATGTGACCTCGCCAAACAAGTGAAGATTGAAAACACACTATGTCAATCTGTTGAAAAAAACGATTCGTCTTATGGTGCTTACATTGATTTAGTTGCTCAAGAAGTCAAAGAAAAAACAGGTCTTGATCCAAAAGAAACAGAAATGAACATCTATACATTCTGCGATCGTGACACGCAAGAAATTTGTACGTCACTGGGTAATGGTGATCTTTATAGTTATAGTGATGAAGATATGAGAATGGGTGGATGTGTCCAATCTAGTCAAGATGGTAGGGTCATCGCCGTGATTGGTGGTCGTAATTATCAATATGGTGATTTCAATTATGCAACACAAAAGCAACAACCAGGTTCATCAGTCAAACCATTTTTAGATTATGGATTAGCTTTTGAATATCTTGATTGGTGTACAGGTCAAACTATCAAAGATGAGCCATATAAAAAAGGAAATTACTCTCCTAAAAACTGGGATGGTCAATTCCATGGTGTCGTGACAATTTCTAACGCTTTAGAAAATTCATGGAATATTCCAGCTATAAAAACTTATGAAGAAGTTCAAAAAGAAATAGGAAATGATGGTATTATAGAAGCTATGGAATCCATTGGAATTTCTATGGAAGGTGAAGATCCTAATATTTCGTACGCTATTGGTGGTTGGAGCAAAGGAATCTCACCACAAGAAATGGCCAGTGCCTATGCAACCATTTCCAATAATGGACAATATATTGAATCTCATACGATCAATTATATTGAGATCGTCCAAACTGGTGAAGTTTTCAATATTGATGAAGAAGCACAAAACAATAAAACACAAAGTAGTTACAGTAAAGCTAGTGCCTTTATGGTTAGAGAAACGATGATAGGTTATACAAAACACGGTAGTGGTAGCTATGCCTATTTATCAGGAATTAGTCAAATTGGAGCTAAGACAGGAACGTCTAACTGGTCAAGTAAAGCTTCTAAAGGTATGGCAGGGAAATCTCGTGATGCCTGGATGAGTGCTTTTACCAGTGATTATATTTGTTCTGTCTGGATGGGATTTGGGCAAGAAGGTATTGAAAAAGGAAAAACAACAAGTCGATACAAAGCTTATCCTGGTAAAGTTTTGCAAACTTTATTTAAACATTTAGAAAATAAAAGTTCACAAAAGGTGTATCCAAAACAACCTTCAACCGTCATTCTTTCTGGTGACGAATATTATAAAAAAGGAACTGAGCATAAACATAATTATGAAGTAGAAGATACAACAGAAGTTCCTGAAGAACAAACGCAACAGCCAGAAGCACAACAACCTGAACAAGGTGAAGAAACAGATGATGCAAATAATGATGTTGAAGAAGAAACAACACCTGAACAACCTGATAATCCTGATACACCTGATCAAGGACAAGATGTTCCTCAAAATAATGGTGACACTCAATAATAAAGTCTGTTCAATTTGAATAGACTTTTTTACTTGATTGTTTTCATTATCCAAATCATGTATAATTTCATTATAGATATAAGGAGGTGTCATATGTCTTCAATAAATTTAAAAAGATTAAATAAAAAGAAAGTCATTGGTGTTATCGTTATTGTATTGATGATAGTCGTCTTATCAATCGCTGGTATTTTTGGTTATAACATCTATAGAGATACAGAAGCATTTGATGCAAAGAAACTTTTATCAAGTGAAGCCAGTCAAATTTTTGACAGTCAAGGTCATGTCATCTATACCTTTGGTAGTGATGAAAACGGAAAACGTCAAAATATCACCTATGATGATTTACCACAGGTCTTAGTGGATGCTGTTGTTGCGGCAGAAGACTCAAGATTCTTTGAACATGATGGTTTTGATTTACCTCGTATTGTCAAAGCTGCGTTTTCTAACTTGGTTGCAGGAGGAATTACTGGTGGTGGTTCAACAATCACCCAACAGTTAATTAAAAAAACATATTTTCCTAATGCAGAAAAGACTTATACACGTAAGATAAGCGAAATTATCTTAGCAATTCAAGCAGATAAAGAATTGACTAAAGAAGAAATCATTACTTTATATTTAAATAAAATTTATTTTGGTAGAAGTACAGATTCGATTGGTATTGCAGCTGCTTGTAAATACTATTTTAATAAAAATGTCAATGAAATCACTTTACCTGAAGCTGCCATGTTAGCAGGAAGTTTGAATTCACCATCAAACTACGATCCATATTATAATTTAAATAAAGCAACCATTAGACGTAATAAAATATTAGATTTAATGGTTAGACATGGTTACATAAGTCAAGATGAATGTGATCAGGCAAAACAAGTTAAGATTGAAAATACATTGTGTCAATCAACAGATAAAAATGATTCTGTTTTTGCTGCTTATGTAGATATGGTCGTTGATGAAGTCAAAGAAAAAACAGGACTTAATCCTAAAGAAACACAAATGAATATCCATACATATTGTGATGGAGATATTCAAACATTATGTGCTCAATTAGGTAATGGAGAAAAATACAGCTATAGTGATGAAGACTTAAGAATGGGTGGATGTGTTCAATCAAGTCAAGATGGTAGAGTCATCGCCGTGATTGGTGGTCGTAATTACCAATTTGGTGACTTCAATTATGCAAAACAGAAACAACAACCTGGTTCTTCTGTTAAGCCATTTTTAGATTATGGTCTTGCTTTTGAAAACCTAGACTGGTGTACAGGACATTCTCTTGTTGATGAACCTTTTACTAGAGGAAATTATTCACCAAAAAACTGGGATGGTCAATTCCATGGTTTGGTTACGGTGAGCAATGCATTAGAAAACTCATGGAATATTCCTGCTTTAAAAACATATGAAGAAGTAGAAAAGAAAATCAAAGCGAGTGGTGTGAAATCAGCAATGGAATCAATTGGAATTTCCATGGAAGGTGAAGAACCAAATCTTTCTTATGGAATTGGTGGTTGGAGCAAAGGTATTTCACCACAAGAAATGGCAAATGCTTATGCAACTATTTCTAATAATGGAGAATATGTTGAATCACACACTGTTAACTATATTGAAAATGTTCAAACTGGTGAAAAATACAATATTGATGAAGATATCCAAAAAGATAAAAAACAAAGTGATTACAGTAAAGCTAGTGCCTTTATGGTAAGAGAAACCATGTTAGAATATACAAAAAACGGTAGTGGTAGCTATGCTTATCTCTCTGGTATCAGCAATATTGGTGCTAAAACTGGGACTTCTAACTGGCCTAGTGGTGCTTCGAAAGGTATGGCTGGTAAGTCTCGTGATGCTTGGATGAATGCTTTTACAAAGGACTATGTTTGTTCAGTATGGATGGGATTTGGGCAAGAAGGTATCGAAAAAGGAAAAACAACAAGTCGCTATAAAGCTTATCCTGGTAAAGTTTTACAAACTTTATGGAGTAGCTTAAAAAATAAAGAAACCGATAAAACTTATCCTGGACAGCCTGATGATGTTGTTAAAGCAAGTATAGTCAAAGGAATCTATCCTTATGTTTCTCCTGCTGAAGGTGTTCCACAAGAAGCAATTGTCGAAGCATGGTTTAAAAAAGGAACAACACCAACAACAACATCTAATGGTAGTGAATACAATTTAAATCAATTGAGTTCATTTACAGCATCATTAGATAGTTCTCATAAAATTAATGTCGCATTTGCAAAATACAATCCTGAAAATGCAACAACAGATGAAAAAGCAACGATTGCAACACAATTATTTGGAAAAGTCGTTTACACTGTACAAGTACTCAATGAATCGGGTGGTGTTGTCCATACACAAAACTTCAATACACCAACAGGTACATTGAATTATACACCTACAGGAAACGTGAAAGTTGTTGGATATTATAGCTATGAAAGGGCTGCTGATCGTACTTCTAATAAGATAGAAGTTCCAATCACTATATCTTCACCACTAACATCCTTAAATGGAACGGTGAGTGCTAATGGAGTCAATGTTGAAAATGGAAGTACAATTCATGCCTCTGCTATTACGGCAACAATCAACGCTAACAGTTCAACCAATACTTTTAAGATTGTCTTAAAGAATTTTTCTGGTCAAGAACTGGCTTCTTCAAATAAAGCATCTGCAACTTTCTCTAATTTAACAGCTGGAAGTTATACACTGACAATGTATGAATCAAATGGAAAACAGACAGTGAATAAATCTATCGCATTTACAGTTGCATAACAAAAATCCTATTCTTAATGAATAGGATTTTTTACATTGTTCTTCTTTTTTTCTTGATTTCATCTTTACACATATCATATAAATGGCATTCTTGGCAATTAGGTTGTAATGCTTTACAAAAATATCTTCCAAAAAAGATAAATTGATGATGCGATTGATTCCATAAGTTTCTAGGAATAGAACGGCATATCTTCTTTTCAACTGTAAGAACACTATCATCTTTTTTTGCAAAACCTAAACGTTTGGCAATACGTTCTACATGGGTATCAACTGCAAAAGCAGGAACATTATACCCTACTGACAAAACAACATTTGTCGTTTTTCTACCAACACCAGGTAAACTTTCCAAATCTTTTCTATTATCTGGGATTTTCCCATCATAATCTTGTAAGATTGTTTGCGCTAATTTTTTTAAATTTTTTGCTTTATTACGATATAAACCAATCGTCTTGAGCTCTTGTTGTAAGTCTTCTAAAGAAGCATTGGCATAAGATTCTATTGTCGGATATTTTTGAAATAGATGTTCAGTCACCTGATTGACTTTTTTATCTGTTGTTTGTGCTGATAACATCACCGCAACAATCAATTCAAAAACATTACTATGATTTAATTCACAGCTGGCATCAGGAAACAATTCATGAAAATAATTGAGTACTCTTTGTGTCTTTTCCTTATTCATCTTTCCACCATTGATAATGACTTTCTGCCACTTTCCTTTCTTTTGGCTTTTCTTCAATAAATCTTTCTTTCATCCCATTTCTTTGCCAATTATTTAAAATACCATCAATATATCTTAATGTTAAAACTTGGCTCTTCACAGCTTCTTTTAAAGCTTTTAAAATCATATCTTCTTCAAAACCTTGATTGATCCATTCTTTAATAATATCCAATTCCATAGGTGTTAAAGGCCTACCAAATTGTTCTTCAAAGATTTCAAGTAAATTCATTCTATCTGCTACTTCTTCTTTTTCCTCTAATAAACGTTCAATAAAATGGTTCAAACGAATCGTACCACTTTGATTATAGATCCATTTCTTTTTCAGTAAATGATCTAAAACCTGATCAAGCTCTTTATTTGATAAAGATGAATAATTCATTAATAAAGAAGGTGTAATCAATTGCTTATTTAAACGACTCAAAGTATAGATCAACAACAAGATCAATATCTCATGATCAGATAAGCCCGCCTGCTTCCCTTTTAACAATAATAATCTTTCTACATGAATACAATCCAAATCTTTTAAACATTTCAACATATAACCACCTATAACTTATATGCTTTCACAAAATCCCCATTATCTATTTCATAAAAAGCATAAATCAAAGAATCCTTTCCTTTATACATCAAATAATAAACAATCTTATTATTTTCATAAGCCATTTCAACCTTTGTTGGCTTAACCTTATATTTATTCATAAACTCATTTTTTACAACGTTTTTACTGACAATCTTTCCACTATATGATTTCACTTTTTCCATTTTTTCATTAAAAACAGCATATAATGTTTTCTTTTTCTGTTTAACTTTAATGACATAGTAAGTTTTATCACTATGATATTCATTAAAATAATTGTCATATGTATAATGATTATCTTCGCATATTTTTTCTTGAATACTTGTTAATTCATTTTGTCTTGATGCATAAGGCACATGAACCCAAAGCATATAAAAACCAACATAAATTAATATAATAATCAATAAAGAAAGAACAATCTTAAAACGATGTTTTCTTAAAAAAGCTTTCATATTCATCACTCCGTTAATTCATTATAACCTTTTTTATCAAAAAGAAAAAGCCTTATCGGCTTTAATCCCTATCATTTGAAGCAACAATCAAAACAATTCTCAATAAAGATAACAATGTTGATAAGACACCCGCAACATATGTTAATGCTGCCGCTGTTAACATACTTTTTGCACCACCATATTCATCATCCATTAAATAATGATCATTTAAAATACTTAACGCTCTTGAAGACGCATCAAATTCAACAGGTAAAGTCATCAACTGGAATAACAACATGGCACTCATCAAAATAACACCAAACCAAGCAATACTTGATTTTCCTAGCATCAATCCTGCTAAAACTGCAATCCAACCAATGTTTTGTGAAATATTACAAACAGGAACAATAGCATTTCTCACAACTAATGGCATATAGCCTTCTTGATGTTGCAGGGCATGTCCACATTCGTGAGCAGCAACCGCTAAAGCTGCAATACTGCGCCCATGATAAACATCTCTTGATAAGTTCAATGTTTTCTGACTAGGATTATAGTGATCAGATAAATGACCACTCACCTCATTAATTTGAATATAGCTAAGTCCATTTTGTTGTAAGATTTCAAAAGCAACATCTCTTCCTGTCATTTGTCTTCTATTAGGAATCTTCGAATATTTACTATAAGCACTAGATACCTTGGCTTGTGCCAATACCATGATCAATACTCCTATTCCTACTAAAATATATCCTAACATATAATACCATTGGGTATTGTAATATCCATAAAACATTTTTTATCACCTCTACCAATTATTATACACCATTTTATGAACTTAATATGAAAAAGATACGATTAATTCATCGCATCTTTCAATCTATTACTAGGTTTAAAAGTAACCGTTTTACTTGCAGGAATAATCATTTCTTTTTGAGTTTTTGGTGAAATACCTTTTCTAGCTTTTCTGTCATTGACTTTAAAAGTACCAAATCCTGAAATTAAAACCTTATCACCTTCAACAACACTTCTCGTAATAGTGTTAAAAACAGTATCAACTAATAATTCAGCTTCTTTTTTTGTTAAATTTCTTTCTATTGAAACTGATTCAACTAACTCTTTTTTATTCATAAGTAATACCCCCGTCATTCAAATACATGGGTAGTATATCACTATAAAAATAGGGTTTCAAGAGAATTTTTAACGAATTATAAGACTATTGCAATGACATTAGATTTTCCTTTGTTGACAATTTTAGAAAGGATATCATGAATACGCAAACTTGCGTTTTCAGGTATCGTATTAAGCTTAAAATACATACCTTCTTCAATCAAATCTCCCAATTTTCTGCCAAATACATCACAATCAAAAATCGCTTGCTTATCCTCTCCATTATGCCTTAAATAATCAATAAAACTTTCTGCTTGTTGTTTTGAACCGATGATGGGTTCAAAAGTACTTTCAATATCCAATTTGATCATATACGTTGTCGCTGCTTTACTTCTCAGCTTCATACCATAACGACTTCCTTGTTTAATGATTTCAGGTTCTGACAATTCAATCTCCTCTAATTTGGGAACAGCATAACCATAACCCGTTTGTTTGACCATAGATAAAGCATGTGACACACCTTCATATTCATCTTTTATTTTCATCAAATTTTGTAATAAAGACAAAATAGATGCTTTATCTACTTGGTATCCAACGACATCTGTCAATAATTCATCATATAAACCTTTTCTTTCCACAATTTTTACAGTTGCACTCGCTGAAGATGTATCGACTTCGCTTAAATATGCCTTTCTTACAAAATCATATTTTTCAATACCATCTGTTAAATGTTGCACATCTCTAATCTTCTTAATTTCAACTAAAGAATCTTTTAACGCTTGATCTAACGTCTGTTTCAACCAATGTTGATTATTCAACATAGCTAAGTATTTAGGAACTTCCACTTTGACTTCATTGATACCAAATTCATTTAAGGCTTCTTGTAACAGCATGGCAATTTGGCTTTCCAACATATTGGTTACATCTAAAGCAATGACTGGAACATCATACTCACTTCTATATTTTTCAACAACATTTTGACATTGTGAAGAAGAAGGATCTTTACTGTTGACAATGACTATAAAAGGTTTTCCAATATCTACTAATTCGCCAATAATTTCCTTTGACGCATTATAATAGTTCCTTTCATCAATATCTAAGATACTTCCATCACTTGTTAAAACGATACCAAAAGTAGAATGATCTTGAATGACTTTCTTGGTTCCGATCTTAGCTGCTTGATCAAAAGGAATACTTTCATCATACCAAGGTGTCTTGACTAAACGAATCCCATGATCGTCCTGATAACCACTAGCTCCTTCAATGACATAACCCACACAATCAACAAGTCTAATTTTGATTGCCAAGTCATCTTGTAAATGAATTGAAACAGCGTTGTTAGGAATAAACTTTGGTTCCACTGTCATAATCATTTTTCCTTTTCCAGACTGTGGCAGTTCATCAATCGTTCTTAACTTCACATCCTGATCTTCAATATACGGAATAACTGCCATTTCCATAAATCGTTTGATAAATGATGATTTTCCACTTCTTACGGGACCAACAACACCCAAATAAATATCACCACCACACCTTTTACCGATGTCTTTTAAAATCTTTTTTGTTTCCATTATCATGACTCCTTTATTTGTAATATATGATAAAGATCATGATATATGAAAAAAATCTGGATGATCTCCAGATTTTATTTCACCATAACTAATTCTAAATAATTTGTTGCACCTTCTACACCAGGTGTTCCACCAGTCACTAAAATCAATTCTCCGGCATCAATACCTGCTTCTCTTGCGATGATACTTGCATAATCTAACATAGAAACACGACTTGATAATTGTTTACATAACACAGGTTTAACACCCCAGTTCAAAGCAAGTGCTCTTTCAGTTTTAGGGAAAGGTGTTGGAGCAATGATACAAGATTTTGTACGATAACGTGACATTCTTCTGGCAGTAAATCCAGATTCTGTAAAAGCAATGATTGCTGCTACATTAAATTTTGAAGCAATTTCAGCGACTGACATACAGATTGCTTCTGAAATATCATTAGAAGCTGTACGAATAGCGCTACTTTGTAATGAAGCATAATCTAAGCTTGCTTCCGTCTTACGAGCAATTTTTTTCATCATTAAAACAGCTTCTTCTGGATATAATCCACTTGCTGATTCACCTGATAACATAATGGCATCAGTTCCATCATAAATGGCATTGGCAACGTCAGATACTTCAGCTCTTGTTGGTCTTGGATTATATTGCATACTTTCTAACATTTGTGTAGCTGTAATAACGATTTTACCGGCATCCTTACATTTCGTAATAATACGTTTTTGAATTAATGGGACGTCTTCAGCTGGGACTTCAACTCCTAAGTCCCCTCTGGCAACCATGATTCCATCTGCCACCTTTAAAATTTCTTCAACATTATCTACACCTTCGCTATTTTCAATTTTCGCGATGACTTGAATATTTGGTCTTCCATTTTCTACCAATAATTTTTTAATATCAATGATATCTTGTGCACGTCTACAAAATGATGCAGCAATATAATCTACATCTTGTTCACATCCAAATGTAATATCATCAATATCTTTCTTTGATAAATAATCAAATCCTAATTTAATTCCTGGTACATTAATTCCTCTTTTATTCTTAACCATACCATCATTAGCACAAACACAGACAATATCAGTTCCTTCAACATGATCAACCAATAATTCTACTTGACCATCATTAACAAGAATAAATCCACCAGGTTTGACATCTTTATATAAATCTTTATAAGTAATTGTAAATCTATCGCTTGTTCCTAAAACATTTTCTCGACAGATGACACATGTTTGACCTTTTTTAAATTCAGTTTGTCCATTTTCAAAATCTCCAGTTCTTATTTCAGGACCTTTTGTATCTAATAAAATGGCTGTATTTGTTTTTAATTCTTTATTAACTTCTCTTAATCTTTCTATTTTACCTAAATGTTCCTCATGACTTCCATGAGAAAAATTCATTCTCATAACACTCATTCCTGCTTTAACTAATTTTGTAAGCATTTCTTTACTTTCGGAAGCAGGTCCGATTGTACATACTATTTTTGTTTTTGCGATTCTTGAATCACTGAACATATTAACACTCCCCCTTTTTTTACATGTATAGTATAACCA
>CAMFRJ010000014.1 GCA_945981915.1 uncultured Erysipelotrichaceae bacterium | reverse complement strand
TCAAAAAGAAGTTGTTTTTGATGGAACTATGACAGTCATGATTTGTACATTATAATGAGATGTCGTTATTGTGATTATGAATTCAAGGATGCTTCTTTTGCTTATAAAGGAAGGCAAGAGTGCCCTGAATGCCACACGGTCTATCAGATACATTTTCCTAGTGGTGTAGGATTTATTCCTATTATTATTGCTTTTATTCCTGCATTATATATGGTGACAACACTGAAATATCAATTCATGGTTGGATTAGCTGTATTTATTTTGTTTTATTGGTCAATTGATATCATTATGAATATTTTGTTGATTTATTTTGATCAATATGAGTTAGAAGAGATACATGATGAATAAAGATCTGTTTATAACAGACCTTTAAAAATGTGATGATAGTGAGGGAAACTTCTTTTTAATGAAAGAGGTTTTCCTTCTTTATTTAAAAAACAGTGTTTTGAATAACCTGTTGTACATAGTTCATTGTTTTGATTATAGACTTGATATTCTATTTCAAAACGAATCCCTGTATAATTCTTTAAATGAATATTGATTGTAGCAATATCTTGAAATTTCATCATTTTCATATATTGACAAGAGACTTCTAATACAGGTGAAATCATACCATTTTTTTCCATATCTTCATATGGTAAACCAATTTGTTTTAAATAATCGATACGTGATTCTTCGAACCAACGAATATAATTAGAATGATGAATGATTCCCATTTGATCAGTTTCATAATACTGAGCAATATGTTGATAAGGTTGAATATTCATAATATCTTCTAAAAAAATGAGGGACTATTCTCCCTCATAGTTTTCAACATTATGATAAATTTTATCAACATCATCACAATCATTTAATAAGTTCATTAATCTTTCAAATAAAGCCATATCTTCACCTTCAAGTGTTACATATTCTTGAGGTGTTGTTGCAATTTCTTCAACATCAAATTCAGCTGTAGGACAAGCTGCTTCAATAGCGTCTTTCATTTTATATAAATCAGTTGGTGCTCCTGTTAATTCAATTGAACCATCTTCTAATGTTTCGATTTCTTGACAGTCTGCATCACCCTCCATTAATGCTTCAAGAGTTGCTTCTTCATCTAAACCTTTAAAAGTTAAAATTGCATAAGTATCATATAAATAAGCAACAGAACCTTCATTTCCTAATTTTGCTTTTGATTTTGTAAATGCTGGACGTACTTGTGAAATTGTACGATTAATATTATCAGTTAAACATTTGACAATAATTGTAGAACCGTTTGGTCCATAACCTTCAAAAGTTTTTTCTTCATAATTTTCAGTTGCTCCACTTTTTACTCTATCAATAGCATTTTTAATAACGTTTGCAGGAACTTGTTCTTTTTTAGCTTTAGCGATTAATCTTCTTAATGTTAAGTTACCATCAGGATCAGTACCACCAGCTCTAGCTGCTAAATATAATTCTTTTCCATAACGAGAGTATAATTTAGCTTTTGCAGCAGCAGTTTTAGCCATAGCAACTTTACGTACTTCATGTGCTCTTCCCATTGAAAATCCCTCCTTGCACCAAAATCTCTTTGTCATTATACCCAATACATGGCCTTTTTTCAAGGTTTGACATTTCATAAGTGAAATTATTATAGTATAATAGGGATTTGAAAAGGTGATTATATGGAAACAATTGCAATAATAGGAGCAGGGGCCAGTGGGTTGGCTTGTATGAATATTTTAAATCAGACAAAACAATATGATATTCTTGTTTTAGAACAATCTTTGAAATCAGCAAGAAAAATACTTGCTAGTGGAAATGGAAGATGTAATGTTTCAAATAAGAATATGGATATTTCTTTTTATAATACAACGTCACCATTGATTCAAGAAATCATTTCTGATTTTGATATCTATCATTTCTTTGATTGTTTATCATTAAAATTAAGAGAAGAAGGGGATCTCATTTATCCCTATTCTTTATCAAGTTTATCTGTAAAAAATGCGCTATTGAAACAAGCTGATGGGATCTCTTTGATTGAACAATGTGAAGTCATTGATATCAAAAAAGAAAAACAATACCGATTGATAACGAATCAAGGTGTTTATTTTGCCGATAAGGTCGTGATTGCGACAGGGTCACCTGCCAGTGATTTATCAGGAAATCATAATCTGGATATGTTAAAAAAGATGAAGGTTGCTTGTCTTCCTTTTGTTGAAAGTCTTGTTCAATTAAAAACGAAAGAGGTCTATAAGTCACTTAAAGGATTAAGGGTCAAAGGCATCGCAAAATTATATGATCATCACACTTTCATTGATCAAAAAAAAGGAGAAATTCTTTTTACTGATTATGGATTATCAGGAATTTGTATCATGCAATTATCAAGATATCTTGATCATGTTAAAAAACCGGTCATCCATCTTGATTTGTTACCAGATCTTGAAAAAAAAGATTTGGATCATTATCATGAAGATGGATTATTTCATGAAAAATTGGCAAAACTTCTTCAAGAAAAACAATTGTATGCAAAAAATTTGGTTTTTCATGTCAACGGGACAATGGGCATCAAAAAAGCACAAGTCTGTCATGGTGGTGTCTGTCTTGATGAAGTAGATGAAAGTTTACAATTAAAAAAATATCCAGGAATTTATGTTTGTGGAGAAGCTTTAGATGTTGATGGTGATTGTGGTGGATACAATTTACATTTTGCATTTGCCAGTGGAACACATGTTGCAAAACATATTATAGGAGAAAGCTATGTTAAAGATAAGTAATATAGATATATCATTAGATGAAACAAATTATCAAAAGGTCATTGCGAATGTCTTAAACATGCGTTTAAGTCAAATTAGAAATGTGAAGCTAGTAAAAAAAGCAGTTGATGCCAGAAGAAAAAATAAAGTTCATTTTCATTGTGCCTTTACTTTTGAATGCGATGATGAAATGGAAGTCATCAAACAACATCCAAAAAGCCAATTATCAATTGTCAAGCCTTATCATTATGATAAGTTAACGCCGACGAATCAGACCATTATGATTGTCGGTAGTGGGCCTGCTGGCTTATTTTGTGCTTACAATCTTGCAAGAAGTGGACAAAAAGTGATCCTTGTTGAACAGGGAAAAGATGTTCAAAGTAGGAAAAAGGATATTGATTTATTTTTAGAAACAGGAAAACTTGATTTTTCAAGTAATGTCCAATTTGGAGAAGGTGGTGCAGGTACATTTTCGGATGGTAAATTGACAACAGGAATCAAAGATAAGAGAAAGCAGTTTGTCTTAGAAACATTTGTCCAATTTGGTGCACATGATGATATTCTTTATGATTCAAAACCACATTTAGGAACCGATGTTTTAATTGATGTTGTCAAAAATATCAGAGAAGAGATCATTCGTTGTGGTGGACAAGTTTTATTTGAAACAAAGTTTGTTGATTTTATTCAAAAAGATCATCAGTTACAAGACGTTGTTCTTTTACAAAATGGTCAAAAAATGATGATGAAGGTCGATCGACTTGTTTTAGCGATTGGTCATAGTGCGAGAGATACTTATGAGATGCTCTATGAAAAAGGTTTAAAGATGACACAAAAACCTTTTGCGGTTGGGTTCCGTATTGAACATGCCCAAGATTTTATCAATCAACATCAATATGGGCGTTTTTATAAACATCCATCATTGAAAGCAGCTGATTATAAACTGGCAGTTCATACTAGTCAAGGAAGAGGCGTCTATACATTTTGTATGTGTCCAGGTGGTTTTGTGATGAATGCTTCAAGTGAAAAAAATCAAGTGTGTGTCAATGGAATGTCCAATTATCTTCGTGATCACCGCTTTGGAAATAGTGCTATTTTAGTCACTGTTGATCATCAAGATTTTCAAGATGACCATCCTTTAGCTGGGATGTATTTCCAAAGAGAGTTGGAACAGCGAGCATTTGATTTAGGTGGTCAGGATTACTGCGTGCCGATTCAAAGAGTTGAAGATTATTTTGACCAAAAAATTTCAACAGATAAAATTGAAACAAGTTTACAAAGAGTAAAAAATGCAGATTTGAATGCATTATTTCCTGAAATATTGAATATAAATTTAAAAGAAGGATTACTTTTGATGAATCAAAAAATAAGTGGTTTTGCTTGTCAGGCAACACTTTTAGGTGTTGAAGCGAGAAGTTCAGCACCTGTCAGATTTGAAAGAAATGAGAAAATGGAAAGTTCAATCAAAGGAATATATCCTATTGGTGAGGGTGCCGGTTATGCAGGTGGAATCATGTCGAGTGCAATCGATGGATTGAAATGCAGTGAATTATTGGTCAAAGGGGAATGATGCATGTCATTAATTGAACTTGTTTTTATTGCAATATCATTAGCGATGGATGCTTTTACAGTATCAATGATGTATGGAATGACGATGCATCATGCGACTTTTCATAAGCGTTTTTCTATCGCTTTTTATTTTGGCTTCTTTCAATCAATCATGCCATTAGCTGGTTTTTATCTTGGCAGATTATTTGCTGAGTCAATCAAAACCATTGATCATTATATTGCTTTTCTATTTTTGCTGATCATTGGAATTCATATGATCAAAGATGCCTTTGAAGATGAACAAATGGAAAGTTCTTTGCATTTTTTTGATTTGACAATATTAGCAATAGCAACAAGTATTGATGCATTTGCGATAGGAATTACCTTCGCTTTTTTTGAAGTCGCGATCTTTCATGCAGTGGTCATTATTGGTATTATGACCCTTATTTTATGTTTGATTGCCTTAAAAATTGGGCAATATTTAGGTAACAGATTTCAAAACAAAGCATTGTTGACAGGAGGCATTATTCTTATCTTTATGGCTTTTAAAATACTGATAGAACATCTTTGGTGATAATAATAAAATGAAAGTAGGTGGGATTATGAAAGAAGAAGATCTAATTATTAAAAATACATTAAAAAGAACACAGGAAAATGATGCTCATTTGTCTCCTTATGCCTGCAAAACAGCCAATTATATAAAAATGAAAGATATTGTCAAACCTCATGATGAATTTGATATCAGATGGCCATTTGAAGAAGATATCGATCGTATTTTATATAGCAAAGCCTATCGTAGATATGTTGATAAGACACAGGCACTGTCTTTTTTTCAAAGTGCTCATATTTCTAAACGAGCTATCCATGTTCAATGGGTCTCACGCATTGCCAGACAGATTGGAAGAGGATTGAATTTAAATCTAGATTTAATTGAAGCAGCGGCTTTAGGACACGATTTGGGACATGCTCCCTATGGTCATGTGGGAGAGCGTGCTTTAAATGATAAATTACAAGAACAACATTTTGGTTATTTTACGCATCATGCCAATAGCGTCAGAAATATTTTGTTTTTGGAAAGAAATGGGCAAGGCTACAATGTGTCTTTACAAGTCTTAGATGCTATTTTGTGCCATAATGGAGAAATGCTTTCTAAAAAATATGAACCTGACTATCAAAAAACAAGACAGCAGTTTTGGAAAGAATATCATGATTGTTGGCATCATCAAGAAAGCAGTTTAAAAATAAGGCCAATGACTTTAGAAGGATGTGTTGTTAGAGTATCGGATGTCATTTCTTATATTGGTAAAGATATCGAGGATGCTATATCGGTTGGAATTATCAAAATGGATGATCTGCCACAAGATGTTGTTCGTGTTTTAGGGGATAATAATAAATCAATGATCAATAAATTGATTGGTGATTTGATGATCCACAGTTATAATAAACCTTATTTGTGTTTTTCTGATGATGTCTTTCTAGCATTATCTAGCTTGTTACAATTTCTAGGTGAACGTGTTCATCATCATCCTGTCCTTGTTCAAGAAAACAAAAAGTTAGAGCGAATGGTCAAAGAATTATATGATGTGTATTTAGAAGAATTGTTAGAAAACAAAGAGGATAGTGCTATTATTCGATATGTTGCTAAGATGATTCCAGAATACCAAAATACGAATCCAGCTCTTATTGTTAGTGATTATTTGTCAATGATGACAGATAATTATGTTTTAAATGATTATATGAAAAGATTTTTGCCTGTCTTACATGGAGAAAAGCTTTAATTCATCGTCAAAAAGAGATACAATAGGACTATAGGAGGGATGATTATGAAGCTAATTATTGCCATTGTTAATTCAGATGATAGTACAATAGTACAGGCATCATTAACAAAAGAAGGTTACTTTGTAACAAAACTATCTACAACTGGTGGTTTTTTAAAGAAAGGAAATACGACTTTCTTTATTGGTACTGATGAAGACAAAGTTGAAAAAGCTTTGGAGATCATTAAAGAAAATTCTAAAAAACGTATTGAAAAAGAACCAACAGTATCACCAACAGAAATGGGAGAATTCTTTACTCCAATTATGGTCGATGTTATGGTTGGTGGAGCAACTGTCTTTGTCTTAGATGTTGAACAATTTGAAAAATTCTAAAATAAAAGGGCAATCATATTGTCCTTTTTTTTGTTTCGTTTATAATAAGTTCGGGTGATATTATGGAAATACAATTATTAAAAAAAGAGAGAGTACATGAAGTTATTTCGTTAGTTGAGCGAGTTGCTGATCAATATTTAGATTTAACAGATGAAGGGAAACAGTCTTTTCAACAGGTCAATACAGAAAGTTTTTATCAAAATTGCCAAATATTAACTTATGTGGCTTATATTGATCAACAGATTGTAGGAATGATCTGTTTTCATGTTCAAACATGTCATATTCATTTATTATTTGTTGATGAAAAGTATTTTCATCAAGGCATTGCCACAAAGCTTATGCAAGTTGTTGATAAGTTAACAGTTGATGATATTCATGTTCATGCGAGTGATTATGCTTTACCATTTTATCAAAAACAAGGATTTGAAATCATTGCTTCTCGACAAATGAAAGATGGTATTGCTTATACACCAATGGTGAAGAAAAAACATCTTCAGAAACGTTTTACATATTATGAAGAAGTTTATGATTTTATTAATAGTCAAAAAGATCGTGTTTATAGTTTAGATAATTTTCAAAGATTTATGAATGATATGAATAATCCTCAATTGGCTTTGCCTTGTGTCCATATTGGAGGAACGAATGGTAAAGGATCAACAACCAATTATATCAAAGAAGTTTTAAAAAAAGCAGGATATCGAGTAGGAACTTTTACTTCGCCAGCTTTAGAAAAAAGATTAGATGTTATGAGAATCAATGATATTCATATTGATGAACAGGCGATTGTTGATATGGCCAATAGATATGTAGATATCTGGTTAGAATATGAAATATCTTTGTTTGAAATAGAAGTCTTTATAGCTATCATGTATTTTTTAAGACAGGGCATTGATATCGCTTTATTTGAAGTGGGACTAGGGGGTAATCTTGATGCAACAAATATCATCATGCCACTCGTTGCCTTAAATACAAATATTGGCTTAGATCATATGGATTTTTTAGGAGATAGTTATGAAAGTATTGCGATGGCCAAAGCTGGTATCATTAAAGATGGGATAGCATTTATCACTGGAGAACATAAACAGGAATGTTTAGATATTTTTAGAGATGAATGTGAAAAACATCATAGTGAGTTGATTCGCGTGGGACGTATTCATGATATTCAAGATGGAGAAAATGTGAAATACAGTTATCGCGATTATAATATTGTGTTAAACACACCAGCTCTTTATCAAATTCAAAATAGTGCTTTAGCTATTGAAGCATTGCTTTACTTAAGAAAACAGTTTAATTTTCGTGATGAAGACTTAATTTATGGATTATTTGAAGCATCTTGGCCAGGAAGATTTGAAAAATTAAGAGATAAGCCATTGATCATTATCGATGGAGCACATAATCGAGAAGGTGTTGATGAATTGTATCATTCGGCTAAAAAATTTTCTCACTTAAAAATTATTTTTTCAGCATTAAGAGACAAAGATACTGATTATATGATTGAAAGATTATTAGAATTGACGTATGATATGACTGTATGTGAATTTGATCATCCTCGTGCACAAAAAGCAAAGCTTTTAGCAAAGGATTATCCTGTGAAAGTAGAACCAGATTATTATCAAGCGATTGATGATGCTTGGGATTATGAAGGAACATTACTGATTACAGGTTCATTATATTTTATTTCAAAAATAAGACCTTATATTCAACAGAAATTAAAAGATGATGAAAACAAAGCTCACATATAATTTATAAAAAAGGAGGAGCCTACTTTTTAAGTAGCAATTGTGTACGGACTTTACCGGAATTAACGCCCGTGGACTTTGATGAGGACGAAGCGGGAAATAAAGCATATGTACGGTTTTTTAATCGGAATTAACGCCTGTGGACTTTCATGAGGACGAAGCGGGAAGAAACATGTGTACGGTACTACCGGAATTAACGCCTGTGGACTTTCATGAGGACGAAGCAGGAACGATTGATTTACAAAGTAGCAATCAAACGATGATTCAAGTGATTTTAGGAATTATTATTGTTTTGATTGGGATATTTGTATTTTATAAATATCCAATTAAAAATGATGTTAAACAAGTGACCTTAGGAGCCTTGTTTATCATTCTTGCCATTATTTTAAAAAGGTTAGCTATTATGGTACCTTTTCTAGGATTACCTAGTTTAAAAATTACGTTAGAGGTGTTACCTCTCATTGTAGCAGGTTTAACATTACAACCAGGATATTGTTATATTGTCGCTATTGCCTCTGATGCATTAGGCTTGGTCTTGGCTAATGCTGGTGGATTTCCATTTTTTGGATTTACTTTAAATGCGATCTTACAAACATTGATTCCTTGTCTGTTAAAAATGCATTTATCTCAAAAAGAAGAGAAACTTTTAGAAAGAATTGTGAAGATTATCATACCGCTCATTGCCCTTAGTGCATGTCTCTATGTTTTTCAATTAAAGACAGTTTCTATTTCATCACAAAATTATGAAGTCACATGGCCTATTAAACTGACTGTTTTGGCTATTGTTGTCATCATGATGACAATTCTTTTTGTTTTCATGAACTATTATAAAAAGAAACTGAAAAAAGAAGAAGGACATGCTTTTCATCTTTGTGTTTTATCAGTTGTCATTATTGAATTGGTTGTGACATTCTTTTTAACACCTTATTGGTTAGAAGTGATGTATGGCATACCATTTTTTGCTTCACAATTTGTACGAATATTAAAATCATGTGTGATGATACCAGTTGGTATTTTCATTGTTTATACAATGTACAAAGTCATTTGTAGAATCTTAAAGTCATAGTCAAACTATGGCTTTTTTTATATCTTATGTTTATGATGATGAAATATGGTCATCCTATATGTGGAGGAATCATTATGGATGAGAAAAAATATAATCAGATAGCTGAAGAATTAAAACCTAAAAAACAAGTTTTCAAACATACGCTCTATGCGTTTTTAATTGGTGGAGCAATTGGTGCTATTGGTGAATTCTTTTTAGAACTCTACCAAAATCTTTTTTCAATCAGTGAAAAAGATGCTGGACCAATTATGATCATTACTCTGGTATTGATTGCAGCGATATTGACGGGACTAGGGATCTATGATCGCCTTGGTAATATTGCAGGTGCAGGCAGTTTTATACCTATTACTGGTTTTTCTAATGCCATGACATCTTGTGCATTAGATGGTAAGACAGAAGGTTTGGTGACAGGTGTTGCAGCTAATATTTTTAAATTGGGTGGTGCGGTCATCACTTTTGGTATTGTTGCTTCTTTTATCTTAGGAGGGCTTCGTTATGTCGTCTCATTTTTTATCTAATAGTTTTGTTTTTGATCATGTTTATGTAGAAAGTGTTGGGACAACAGCAGGGTTATTAGAATATCAAGGACCTTTAGGGAGTTATTTTGATAAGTATTATTTAGATCATTATCATGGCAATGATAGTTATGAATTAGCTGAAATAGAGATGTTGAGTGATGCTATCTTTTGTTGTTTAAATAAAGCAAAAATCAAAAAAGAAGATGTTGATATCTATTTTGGTGGTGATCTCAATAATCAGTTAACTGCATGTTATTACCATGCTTTCTATTTGAAAAAACCTTTTATTGGTCTTTATAGTGCTTGTGCAACCATGGCTTTAGCCATTGGACAAGCTTCTTTGATGATTGAAAATCATAATATTGAAAGAGCCATCGCATGTACTGTTTCACATAATGCCACTGCTGAAAGACAATTTCGTTATCCATTAGAATATGGAATTCAAAGAAAAAATACAATGACCTTTACTGCAACAGGCGGGTGTGCAGTCAGTTTAACTCCTCATCGTAGCCCTATTAAAATTGCTTCGATGACTCTAGGAAGAGTTGTCGATATGAATCAATACGACGCTAACGATATGGGAAGAGCTATGGCACCTGCGGCCTATGATACTTACAAACAACATATGAAAGATTTGAACATTGATGGTAGATACTATGATTTGATCTTAACAGGTGATTTGTCCAATTATGGCAAATCTATCATGGAAAGATTATTAAAAGATAGTCAACAAAAGTACAAGGTCTATGATGATTGTGGTGCACTTCTTTATAGTCAAGATCAAAATGTTTATCAGGGAGGTAGTGGTCCTGTATGTAGCGCATTAGTGAGCTTTGGTTATATTTATCAGGAAATGTTAAAGGGAAAGTATCAAAAAGTATTAATATTAGCGACAGGAGCATTATTAAGTCCGGTCATGACCAATCAAAAATTATCTATTCCCTGTGTTTGTCATGCATTTGCTTTGGAGGTCACACAATGAATTATATCATGTCATTTCTATTTTGTGGTTTTGTTTGTGCAGTTGCACAATTGATATATGAATATACCAAATTAACACCAGGACACATTACTTGTAGCTTTGTCGTTGTAGGCGCTTTTTTAGATTTGTTTCATTTCTATGATCAATTGATTAAGATCTTTCATGCAGGAGCAATGCTTCCTATTACCAGTTTTGGTCATTCTTTGATGCATGGAGCCATGCATATGACCAAAGAATACGGTGTTTTCGGTCTGGCAATGGGTATGTTTGATCTCACTGCTGCAGGAATTTCTTCGGCAATCTTGTTTGCTTTTTTTGTGGCTGTTATTTTTAAATCGAGGTCTTAATGGATAATCCATCTTTCGATATCAATAAAAGAACATTAGATTTTCGCGGAAGACAGGTAGAAATTGATTATGTCTCTAGTTTATGTTCTGATGATTTAATTGCTTATCTGGTAGAAGGGATCAGTCTTGCTAGAGGTCAAACATTAAAAGATTGTCTCAATAATGGCGATGTCAAAGAAGAACAAGACCCTCAAAAATATGAATATGCAATGCTGACAGGCTGTGCTATTGTTAAAGATCAACAAGAGGACATGGTGTATGTTTTAGATACACGTCATTTTCCAACACGTTCTATCGAGGAGCCTGATACCGAAAAGACTGTGAGAGGAAGTAAAGATGGTTTTAATGAAAATCTCTTAAACTGTGCCGGTTTGATAAGAAGAAGGATTAGAACGATGGATCTGGTGATGAATAAACAGACAGTAGGGAAAAAACATAAATTAGATATCTGTCTTTGTTATTTAAAAAGCGAAGTTGATCAGACGATGTTACAGGAAATTCTTGAGCGTATCTCACATATTCAAAATGAAGATCTTGTCATGTCAGATAGGGCATTAGAAGAATTGATATTTGACCAGGGATATAATCCTTTTCCCTTAGTACGTTATAGCGAAAGGCCAGATATTGTGGCAACTCATATTAATCATGGGTATATTGCGATCATTTGTGATACATCAAGTTCAGTCATGATGTTACCAACAACTTTATTTGAAATATTGGAACATGTTGAAGAACATCGTCAAACACCAATTATTGGAACTTTGATCAGATTGATTCGTTTAACAGCAGTTTTTTTATCTCTTTATTTGGTCCCTTTATGGATGATTTTATTTGATAAGGGAATCTTTGATCAACAAGCGCTTTTTTCAATATTATTGGTTGAATTTGCGGTGGAACTCTTAAGAATTGCGACGATTCATACACCCGACTCTTTGTCAAATGCGATGGGAATGATTGCTGCTATTTTACTGGGAGAATTTGCGATTGAATTAGGGCTATTTTCAGGAGAAGTTTTACTTTTTGTCGCTATTGGTAATGTTTGTGGTTTTGCGACACCTAATTATGAATTATCATTGACGAATAAATATATGAAAATATTGATGATTTTTGTTACTGGAATAGGGGGATGGACTGGTTTTATGATTTATCAGATCATCTTATATGGTTATTTAATGACAATTAGACCTTTTGGTTTTTCTTATCTTTATCCTTTGATTCCTTTTGATGGAAAAGCATTGCTTAATTTTATCATTAGAAAACCAAAAAGAAGCAGCTAGCTGCTTCTTAAAAGAAAACAAATAAGATAAAACTTAACAAGGCAATAGCCACAGCTGGTGGATCGACATGAGTTCCACAGTCACTGTTAAAGATCATTCCAAAAATCAAACCAATAAGATGAGCCATCAATCCAAAGATGACCGCAATCACCATATTTCCTGTTTGCATCATAGCATAGCCAGTCACTAATGTTGTATGATGGGTTGCTGGAAAAGCAGGATCACTTAATGCAAAAATCAAAGAAAGAGCACTAATAGAAAAACCAAGTGTATATAAACCAGTTTCTTTGGCGAAAAAAGCCATCACGATAGAAACTGCTAAGCCCAGCAGAATCTGATAGATCCAAAAAGAAAGATCTGCTTTTTTCAAAAATGCCACATTATCTTTGTTGTATGTATTTTCTTTATTATATAAAAGTCTTCCTAAAACACCGACTAAAATGACAGAGACAGCTCCTGTATCAAGAGGAAACGCATAGTAATTTTCAAAAGCAAAGATCACATATCCTAATACACCTGCAACTGTCTCT
>CAMFRJ010000013.1 GCA_945981915.1 uncultured Erysipelotrichaceae bacterium | reverse complement strand
ATTCGCCTTAGTCTCGTGGGCTCGGAGATGTGTATAAGAGACAGGGATAAGCAATACCACCAGCGTTTTTAAAAGTAACTGTTTCGCCACCTTTAAATTTACCATCTTTGTAAGCTTGTAAACCTTTCATAGTAGCACCTTTAACGTCTTTTAATGCTGAAGTAATAACAGTATTTGAATCATCATTTTGATCTGTATCAACACCAATAGTCGCTTTGTTACCTTCTTGTGCAGCAGCGAAAATTGAATTACAGATTTGACCACCACATGAGAAAATAACTTCTGTACCTGAATTATACCAAGCAGTTGCTAATGTTTTGATTTCAGGTGATTCGTTAAATGTACCAGTGTATGTATAATTGATTTCTACATTAACACCTAATTCTTTTGCTGCATCGCTAGCACCTTGTACATATCCGATTCCGTAGTTTTGAACTGCAGGAAGTGACATACCACCAGCAAATCCTAGTTTAGTATAACCTTCTTTAACAGCTGCATAACCTGCAACATATCCTGATTCTTCTTCACAGAATAAGTAACAAGTTGTATTATCACCAGTTACTGCACCTTTATCAGTAGATGGTTCAAAGTCAATTGTAATAAATTTAACATCAGGATACTTTTCTTGTGCTTTAACGATAGCATCATTAAAATTGAAACCTGGAGTTACAATAACTTTTGCCCCGTTATCAACAGCATCATCAACTGTTGAAAGTAAACCAGCAGTATCAGTATCTTTTGGTGCGTAATATTTATAAGTCATATTATTCTTTTCACCAAATTCTTTTACACCTTCATAAGCTGATTGGTTAAATGATTTATCAGTTACTGATCCAGAGTCAGTAATCATAGCAATTTCATATTCATCACTACTACTTGAACATCCAGTAATCCCACAAATCATCGCAAAACATAAAATACTTGCAAATAGTTTTTTCATATTCAGTTTTTCCTCCTTATCTAGACAATACTATTCTAGCATTAAAAAAGAGCTTTGAAAACCCTTTTGAAAGCTCTTTTCTATTTTTATATTAAATATCTTCTTCACTATAACCTCTAATATAAACTTCTCTTGGTTTGGATCCAAGCTGTGGTCCAATAACACCATCTGCTTCTAATTGATCGATGATTCTCGCTGCTTTATTATAGCCAATTCTAAATTGTCTTTGTAATAATGAAGTACTTGCTTTTTGTGATTGAATAACAAATGCTCGACACATTTCATACTCCTCATCTTCTTGTTCTTCTTTGGAAGAAGATATTCCAGAAATTGGTTTAACATTCGTGTATTTTTCATCATAGGAAGCTTCTTGTTGTTTACAGACATAATAAGTAATTGCTTCAACCTCATTATCATCAACATAGGCTCCTTGTACACGAATTGGAGAATTGGAACCCATTGGTAAAAATAACATATCACCTTTACCTAACAGTTTTTCAGCACCAACAGTATCTAGAATCGTTCTTGAGTCAATACTTGAAGAAACTGCAAAAGCAATGCGTGAAGGAATATTAGCTTTAATGACACCAGTAATAATATCAGTTGATGGCCTTTGTGTTGCGACAATCAGATGAATACCAGCTGCTCGTGCTAATTGAGCAATACGCATGATACAATCTTCTACATCCTTACTGGCAACCATCATCAAATCAGCAACCTCATCTAAAATAACAACAATATAAGGTAGTTTTTCAAGTTGTTCATGCTCTTGAAGAGTTTCATTTTTCTTTTCAACATAAGAATTATAAGTTTCGATTTTTCTCACATTTGCACCAGCAAACAAATCATAACGGCGTTCCATTTCAGATACAATTTCTCTCAAGGTAGCAGCTGCTTTTTTGGGATCCGTTACAACTGGTGCCAATAAGTGAGGAATTCCATTATAATTCGACAATTCTACCTTTTTAGGATCAACTAGGAGTAGTTTCACTTCATCTGGTTTTGCTCTCATTAAAATACTACAAATAATGGTATTAATACATACCGATTTCCCTGATCCTGTCGCACCAGCAATCAATAAATGAGGCATTTTATTAAGTTGCCCATAGATAACTTGACCATTGACATCTTTCCCCAAAGGAACAAGTAATTTATTATCAGATAAATCCTTTGGTATATCTTTAAAAACCTCTCTAAACGATACCATTGAAGAGACAGCATTAGGTATTTCTACCCCTACTGCTGGTTTTCCAGGAATTGGTGCTTCAATACGGATATCTTTTGCAGCAAGAGCTAATTTAATATCATCTTGTAAAGACATAATCTTATTAACTCTTGTTCCTGTTTCTAATTTGAGTTCATATTTTGTGATAGAAGGACCAATCATGATATTATTGATTGTTGCATGAACTCCAAATTCATTAAGTACATTGGTCAAACGTTCAGCACTATCAACTGCATGATTTTTGTTTTCTCCTTGTTTTTTATTAACAACTCTATTGAGTAAAGACAAAGGAGGTAATCGATATAGTGTATGATTTTCTTTTTTTTCATGATGCTCATCTTTTAAAACTGTTTCCTCATTAATAACTTCATCATGATGTTTTGTTACTGTTTTTGTTTTATCATTAAGATCATCTTTTTGTTCTTTCTCTTCAGTAACCGAATGATCAATAATTTCTAATGACTGTAAATCATCATTATATTCAAATGATGATAATGCTTTTTCCTTTTTTTCTTCTTCAATCTCTTCAAAAAAAGTTTTATCAAGATCATCATCTTCAAAAACACTATCATCAAACATGATAGAACGATCTTGTTTTTTTCTGAAAAAATTTCCAAAATATTCTGATGTATTTTTCACAGAATTTTTTGTTTTATCAAGTTTATTTTTTGCTTTTACTTTGATTTCTTTTTGGTGTTCAAAATAGAACTTACTACCAATAAAAATAATACCAATAACTAAGATAAACACAGCAGCAATAATTGCTCCTAAATTATCAAATAAAGAACTCAAAAGTCCATAAACGATAGCGCCAAAAAAACCACTTCTGTTTAATGGAACAGTTGCAATATATGATTGAATAACTTTAATACCAGTTAATTGAGTATTTGCATACATGAAGATCATAATCCCAACCAAAATAAAATAACATCCCATAGCTTGAGGACCATTTAATCGAGGAAATTGTGCTTTCCAGGTTGTATAAGACAATAAAATCAATAAGCTTAAATAAACGACACCATTTAAATGACCAAATAAATATGTAAAAATAAAGTGAAGATGTTCTCCTATGAAGCCTAATTTCATAGCTGCAATAATAATCAAGAATATAAAAACAATACAGACAATTCTAAATTTTAATTCTTCACTTAATTGTTCTTGTTTAGATTTCTTTTTTCTACTTGTTTTTGCCATCATCTCACTCCTTTCTTGCCAATTATAACACAACTTGATATCAAACAAAAGAAAAGCAAGACAAACTTGCTTTTATAATTCAATAATGACAGGTAAGATAACAGGTTTTTTTCCAGTTTCTTTATAAATAAAACGATTGACTTTTTCTTTAATAGACTGTCTGACATCTACAACATCTTGACGAGGATTTAATTGATAATCCTTCAAACCCTCTTCCGTTAAATTTATAATGCCTTTAATAATATTTTCAGAATCTTTTAAATAAATAAAACCTCTGGTTTGTACATCAGTGTTAGCCACTGTTTTTTTCGTTTGACTATCAATAGTCATACCAATGATCACAACACCATCCTTTTGTAACTGATTACGATCATCAATGACCTTAGCACCAACATCACCTATACCAAGACCATCAATCATAACATCTTCAATATCAATCGTATCACGATAATCTAATAAAACACCATTTTTAAATGTGATGGTTTCACCATTATCAATAATAGCGATATGGTCATCAGAAATAGACATCTCTTGCGCTAGATCGCTTGATGCAATAAAATGTTGATACTCACCTTTAATAGGAACAAAATAATGAGGTTGTAAGATTTGCATCATAACCTTGATATCTTCCTGACTTGCATGCATTGAAGACAACTCTTTGCTTTTAATGACATGAATTTGTGTATCAGTTTTATATAATTCATTGATTGCTCGATTTGCAATCTTTTCAGTTCCTGGTAAAACTGGAGAAGCAACAATAAAAGTGTCAGTTTCTTTAAGTTTTAAATATTCATCTCCACCGCCAATAATATCTAAGATATCATGATAAATTCTTCTTGGTGAACCACTTAATAAAACCACTAATTGGTTTTCTTTACAAGAATCCATGATTTCTTCTTTTTTAGCAATGTGACGTTCATTGATCTTCAATATTGGTCTTTTTTTATTTTTAGCAATTCTTAATAAAGAATTGGTATTATCATATTTATCTCTACCGTAAAAAACAATTTTACGATTATATTTTTCAGTTAACTGTATTATTTCTTGAGTTCTAAAAATATTTTGAGCATAACTTGAAATAATAATTCGACCTTGAGCATCTTCAAAGACACTTTCAATCTTAGAAGTTAATTTATGCTTTGGAGAAGTATAGCCATCATTTTTTGCGTATGAGGATTCACAAAGTAAAGCCAGGACACCATGTTTCCCAAATTCCATCATTTTTTGAATATTACAACGGAATCTTTCAGGTGCTCCAAAATCAATAATAAATTCACTTGAATAAACAACATAACCATATTTTGTTAAAAAAGCAAATCCAACACTTCCTGGAATCGAATGCGTGATAGGAAAAAATTCGACTTGTACGCCTCCAATCTTTAAAGAAGCATTCATATTCACTCTTTTGATATTATAAGTAAATGTGACATTAGAATGTCTGATATATCTCTTTAATAACTGATCAATCAAATCAGCAGTTAAATCCGTAGTATAGATAGGAACGTGAATTTCTTGTAACAAATATGGTAAAGCGCCCATCACATCATCATGACCATGTGATACAAAGATTGCTTGTATTTTTTCTTCATTTTCTTTTAAATAATCAAAACTTGGAATAATCGTATCAATTCCTAATTTATCCAATTCAGGAAAGCGAAATCCTGCATCTATAATAAATATCTTATTTTCTATTTCTAAACAGTACATACTTTTTCCCATTTCGGCCTGTCCACCAATGGGAGTCAATTTTACGATACTATTTTGCATCTTATCCTCCTATAAATTTGTATAATATTTGTCTACGAGTTATCTTTTCTCTATTCTAACATTTAATTTTAAAAAGAAAAAGTTCATTTATAGATTATTTGTAATAAATAAAGGTTGAATCTGTTGATTACAAATAGCGAGCTGTGTAGTCTCTATAATCTTATGATGACTTGCTAACATGCTATTAGGTTTATGAATGATATCATCTTGATACATTGGAACTAAATAATAATGCTTTTTATTCAAAATGTCCATCATATTTTTTCCACTGGCTCCTAAAACATCATTACTACATATTCCTAAAACTATGTTCTTTCCATTTCTTAATGTTGATTTAACAGCCATCGTGACAGCATTGTCATTTAATCCATGACAAAGCTTTGCTAAAGTATTCCCACTACATGGATAAACGATCATGATATCTAAAGGAATTTTAGGTCCAAACACTTCTGCTTCTACTTCATTTGTGATGACTTGACGACCAATGAGTTCTTCAACATCTTTAATAAATTGTTGAGACTGATAAAATCTCGTATCATAATGTTGAGTTGGAAAAGACAAAAAGACATACAATTGAGCGCCAGATGTAGCTATTTCTTTTAAGAATTCCATAAAATGTTTAAATGAGCAAAATGATCCTGTGACTCCTATTCCTATTTTTAACCCTTTAAACATTTTTCATCACATCTTTTATATAATCAAACATTAGTAAAGCTGATTCATAGGGGAAAAAACGATTAGGTAAATTTCTTAAAGAAATATAATTTTTCATTTCAATTGTTTGTGCAAGATCATATATTTTTTTATATTTGACATCAGAGTAATCGATTTTTAAACTTGGCACAGTGTTGATAATATAGTCAAAACGTCCAGTTAATAAATGAATATCTTGATGGCGATACTTGCTTTTGATGATAGAGAGATCTTTATAATTCCTATTTGCAATTGTGATAAGATTGTCTCTTTCTAGTTGTCCAACCAATTGTTTTCCAAGATCACCATATCCTAAAACAAGTATTTTTTTATGATAGAAAAACGTTGAAAGATACCTAAAAAATGCAGCAACTGTTAAAGCATTGTTTAAATGTCTAAAATATTCATTATCATTCATTACATAAGTCCCTCGTCGATCATTTAAGGTAAAGACATAAGGACAATCTGGTTTTTCTTCATCTGTAATAAAATAAAAATCAAGATTATTTTGATTATCAACAATTTCAAAACCATTTTCAATCAATAAATCTTTTAAATATTGTGTTCTTTTATCAATAACACTTACATACCCTTTCATAACAACACCTCAATATACTATATGAAAGAGTATGATAATTGTTAATTTGTTTTTGAATTGGTTTGCATTGTGATAATAGAAATGATTTCTTCAATTTGTGGTGTTATAAGCTTAATAGCAGACATGACCATTTCTTTTTCATCAATAACATGCAAACATTCATAATGATATTCGCATTTTAAAGAATATAAACGATGATGATCTTCTTCTACAGACACTTGATAAGATAAGAAGTGTTCATCTTCTTTGTGTCCATAGGTCACATGCATCACAGCTTTTACTTTATCAATGTTTTCGATCATCATATCTTGACAGGCATTGACATGTAAATTAACCAAATGAATATGAGAAATATGATGTGTTTCCATTTATTTTACCTCCTATTTCTTTATAAGCATTTTTTACCCGTTTTACTCTAAAATATTTACAAAAGTGACAAAAATATTAAAATAAGCTTATATGGAGGATATTATGATTACTTTGACATTAATATTGACTTTTGGACTATGTTTATGTTTTAATCCTGTTTATAATAATTACACCAGTTTATTGAATAGTTCTTATGCATTTTTTTATTACTTATGGATTTTTTTTATAGTTATTTCATTTTTTAAAAAAACGGTCTGCTTTATAAATAATCAAAAAGAAAAACGATTTCTCATAATATTAGGATGTTTATTCATTATTGGAAGCTATCTCCCCTATCAAAGTCCTTTTATCGTGACAAGTTATCTTCACGTCTTCTTACCAACAATTTGTATGATGATGTATTTCATTTATTTATTTTATAAGATATCTCTTTTCCAAAAAAAAGAGCCCATAAAGGCTCATCTTTTATTCCAATGGTATTTTTGGGGATTATCGCTTATTTCAATGTTGATTGTCTTTTTTGGACATATCAATGGTATTATTGAAATTGCAATTCTTATTTACATCATATTCATGATCAATAAAATGTATATTATTTGTGATTCATAAGATATTGATATTGCATTCCCTGTCTCAAAGGTTGACTATCATAACCTAAATATTCAAGAATTGAATATCCAAATTCTAAAGCAGCTGCAGGTCCTTTACCAGTAATGATATTTCCATCAATTTGAACGATAGCTTCTTGATAAGTAGCTCCTGTCAACTGGTCTTCAAAACCTGGAGAGCACGTACATACTTTGTCTTTCAAGATTCCAGCTTTTCCTAAAGCAATAGGTCCAGCACATATCGCAGCAATAAGTTTATGTTGTTCATGAAAGATTTTAATGAGATCAATCACACGTTGATCATCTCTTAGATTTGTTGATCCTGGAAGTCCTCCAGGTAAAACAATTCCATCATACTCATTTATCGTTTCATCAAATAACTTATCCATTTCAATGATAATCTGATGTGAACTTTTCACTTGTTTGCTGTCCATACCAATCATATCTACACTCACATTTGCTCTTCTTAAGATGTCTACGGGAGTTAAAGCTTCAATTTCTTCATAACCATCTTTAAATAATACAGCTATTTTTTTCATAAAAAATCCTCCTTTTATTTATCATTATTTTAGCACGAAAGAATGATAAGTAAATAATTGTAAAACGAAAAATGAAGTATTATAATAAACTTTGTAGTGACACTTGCACTAACAAAAACACCGTATCATAAAGAATGGTAGTCATATAGTTAATATAAGTTATCCTTTTTTAGTATGCGATGATAACTTTTTTTATAGCGAAAGGAAATATCATGAAAAAAATAGTTATTGGAATTACAGGCAGCATTGCCATCTATAAAACATGTGATTTGATTAGTCTTTTAAAGAAAAAAAATTATGATATAGAAGTCATTATGACAGAGCATGCGACAAAATTTATCAATCCTTTGACATTTGGATCTTTGATTCATAAACCCATTTTGGTCGATGATTTTGATGATACTGGTTATCAAATTAAACATATTAATATCGTTAAAGATGCTTCATGCTTTATTATTGTTCCAGCCTCAGCCAATATCATTGCAAAAATAGCACATGGACTTGGTGATGATGCTTTAACATCTGCTTTTTTAGCAGCAACATGTCCAAAAATAATCGCTCCTGCTATGAATGTCCATATGTATGAAAACACTGCAACTCAAAAAAATATTGAGATCTGTAAATCATATGATATTCATTTTGTTGAACCAATCGATGGTCCTATGGCTTGTGGCTATAGTGGAAAAGGTCATATTGCAAATTTAGATGATATTGTTGAATGTATTGATTATATGACTTCCTCACATCCATTAAAAGGAAAGCATATTCTAATCAGTGCTGGTCCAACTTTAGAATCCATTGATCCAGTAAGATTTATATCAAACCACTCAAGTGGAAAAATGGGATATGCGTTAGCGAAAGCAGCACGCAATCTTGGTGGACATGTCACTTTGATCTCAGGTCCTGTTTCTCTAAAGATTCCTTATGGCGTTGATTTTATCTCAATCGAAAGTGCGCAAGATATGTACGAAGCCGTTAAAGAATTCATGGATTTTCAAGATTATATCATCATGGCTGCCGCAGTTGGTGATTATTGTCCAGCAACTTACAGTGAAACTAAGATCAAAAAAAGCGATAGTCACATGTTTCTTGATTTACAAAAAAATCCTGATATTTTATCATATATTGGTCAACATAAAACAAAACAGACCGTTTGTGGTTTTGCTATGGAAACTGATCATGTTTTAGAAAATGCACAAAATAAGTTTTCAAACAAAAACTGTGATTTACTTGTTGTCAATGATTTATTTGAAGAGGGCGCAGGATTTAAAGGTGACACAAACAAAGTGGCTTTAATCACTAAACATTTTGTAGAATACCTAGATTTAATGTCTAAAGATGATCTGTCTTATCGCATCATAGAAAAATTAATGAAAATTAAAGGAGAATAGCATGTTAGTCGTAGTAGATATTGGAAATACAAACATAACAATGGGATTGTATGATGAAAATGATCTTATCGGTAACTATCGTTTAACAACAAAATTTCAAAGAACATCTGATGAATATGGTTTTATGATCTTATCTTTTTTAGAAACCAACAATGTAGAAATCTCACAAATTGATGATGTCATCATTGCAAGTGTTGTTCCTAAAATCATGTATTCTTTTACAAATTCAATCAGGAAATATTTTCATAAAGAACCTATTATTATTGGTCCTGGCATCAAAACAGGAATCTCAATTAAAGTTGATAATCCAAAATCATTAGGAGCAGATAGACTTGTTGATGCTGCTGGTGCATATTATCTTTATAAATGTGCATGTCTGGTAGTCGATTTTGGAACAGCTACAACTTTTGATGTTATTAATTCAAAAGGAGAATTTGTTGGTGGTGCTATAGCCCCAGGATTAGGTATTTCAGTAGAAGTTTTATCAAGTCATGCTGCAAAACTTCCTGAAATAGAAATTAAAAAACCACATCACATCATTGGAAAGAATACTGTTGATGCAATGCAATCAGGTGTTGTATATGGATATATTGGTCTTACAGAAAAAATCATCAAGGAAATCAAAAAGGCTTATCCTGAACCATTAAAAGTGATTGCTACTGGTGGTTTAGGTAAAATGATCTATAATGAAACAGAATTGATTGATTCTTATGATCGTGATTTGACATTTAAAGGTTTAAAAACAATCTACGATTTGCAAAAAAGAGCTAAATAAAATAGCTCTTTTTCTTATTGCTCACATAACAATCAAGATTTCCTTTAGGATCAACATATAAATATTCTATATCATCTAATTTTAATCCTTTGACATCTAATTGCTGATGCAACCAAGATACATCATGTTGTATCATTTTTAAATTATCTTTTATTATTTGACCTTCTTTGATTAGAGTAATAGGCATTGTTTCTTTATTTAATTGTTTATCCAAATCATGAAATTGTAGTTGTCTAGATCTTTCTTTTGGATAGAAAGAAAACCTGCCATTTGTTTCTAAGATGATCTTATCCAAATCACTTAAATTAAAAAATTGGTTGACACGACATGTCATTAAAAATTCATCAAGATCGATTTTTGCCATCTTTAAAGCATCAAAATAAATTTGATTATTTTCATATAAAATCAATGGTTTTCCCTCAATTATATATCTCATTTTTTTCGATATTTTTGTGATAAATGATAACACATATGTGCCTAATCCAAAAATGATCATCGCTATTAATGGTTTTAAAAAATCATCAAAAGCAGACACTGCAACTTCTGATGCAATAGAGCCAATGGTAATACCAATAATATAATCATAAAGACTCAGTTGCGTAATTTGCCTATACCCCATGAATTTAGTTAAAAGAAACAAAACAACCATAGCTATAATAGGTAATATTATTAATTCATTCCAATTCATCTCATCACCAAAACTATTATAAACCATCATTAAAATATTATACATAATGCGATGAAAAATGAACTTATTCGATAAACAAGAAAAGCAATGACATATGCGATCAATGTTTGACATATAGCGATAGAAAGAGCTTTTTTTAAAGAATGCAGTTCTTTTTTACAAGTGGCCAATGTAGCCATACAAGGAGTATATAAAGCACAGAAAGTAAGAAATGATAATGCTTGTGGCGTTGTCAAAATAGACTGTAGAAAATGAGATAAAAGATTATAGTCAGTTGTATGAAACAACAAAGATAATGTAGTCACAATTGATTCTTTTGCACATATTCCAGTTAAAAGCGATGTAATCAGTTGCCAATCATCAAAACCTAACGGTATAAATATCCATGATATCTTTTTTGCAACAACAGATAATAAACTTTGTGATGATTCTTTGACCATCTGCCATTGAATATTATAATTCTGCAAAAACCAAATCAATATAGAAGCAAATAAAATAACAGTAAATGTCTTTTTTAAAAAGTCAACAATTTTCACAAAGACATCATAAAATATATTCTCTAAAGAAGGTATCTTATATAAAGGTAATTCTAATAAAAAAGGTGCAGCTTCATCTTTAGAAAAAACAATTTTGAACATATATGCAATAAAAATAACTATAAAAATACCTATCAGATAAATAAAACAAAAAGCAATCAATACTTTCTCATGAAAAAAAGTAGCAATTATTAAACTATAGATTGGTAATTTAGCTGAACATGAGATATAAGGAATGAGTATGAGTGTAATTATTTTATCTTTTTGATGAGTAAGTGTACGACTTGCCATCATTGCAGGAACAGAACATCCAAAACCAATAAGTAAAGGTACAAACGATTGTCCTGAAAGTCCTATCTTTCTAAATAATCGATCCATCATAAAAGCAACTCTAGCCATATAACCTGTATCTTCCAAAAAATATAACAAGAAAAAAAGTGTCATGATCAAAGGTAAGAAAGATAAGGTACTTCCAACTCCTAAACAAATTCCATCTTTTATTAAAGATATAAGCAAATAATAAACATCACACGACTCTAGACATGATATCAAGATATGAGTAAAAAAATCGATGGTATCAAGAAATAACAATTGTAAAGGTTTTCCTATAAGATGAAAGGTCAGATAAAAAATAAGGAACATTATGAAAATAAAGATGATGATACCAAAATACGGATGAGTCAACCATCTATCAATTTTTTCACAACGCTGGAATTCAGTAAGATTCATTGGCTTTAAAAAAACTTTTTGACAGATTTTTTCAATCAATTGATAATGTATTTCTATAAAGATAACATCTCTTTTTATTCCTGATTTGAGTTCAATGCGTTTGACTAACTCATCAATCACTGTCATTTGCATGGAAGTAAAATGAAATTGATGTATTAATGGTAAATTATTCTCAATAATTTGAACGGTTACGTATAAGCTAGGATATGATGTTTGTTGAGATGAATGTTCAATGATTGTTTTGATTTCATTAAATTCTTCTTGTATATGATAAAATTCATGATAAAACGTTTCATGATGTTTTTTTTGATTACATAAACTCAATTGATGAACCAAACTATTGACTCCTTTTTTTTGATGAGCGCTGATTGTTACAACCGGTATCTTTAAAACATTTTCTAACTCATCGACATCTATGTCTCCCCCATGATTTCTTACTATATCAATCATATTTAATGCTATAATGATTGGAATCTCTAGTTCACATAATTGTAATGTCAAAAACAAATTACGTTCAAGATGTGAGGCGTCAACAATATTAAGTATGACATCTGGCTTGTCATGTATCAAATAATCAATGGTCACTTTTTCTTCCATTGAATAAGGTGTTAATGAATAGATTCCCGGTAAATCTATGATTTGCACAGAATTTTGACCTTTGATTATCCCTATTTTTTTATCTACTGTTACTCCTGGGAAATTTCCGACATGTTGATGGGAGTGTGTCAAAGCATTAAATAATGTTGTTTTCCCACAATTTTGATTACCAACTAAAGCAATCGTTTTCATTGATCAATTTCCTCAATAACAATCATCGACGCATCACTTTTTCTTATTGTCAATAAATAGTTTCTCAAATATAATTTCATTGGATCGTTGAAAAGTGCTCCCTTTTGACATTGTACATGTGTATGTGGTGTTAACCCCATTTCTAATAATCTTCTTTTCAATAAACCTTCACCAACTACTTCTAAGATAATAGCGCTGTGCCCTGGGGCAAGCTGATCTAATCCTGTCTCTTATACACATCTGACGCTGCCGACGATATGCAGTGTG
>CAMFRJ010000012.1 GCA_945981915.1 uncultured Erysipelotrichaceae bacterium | reverse complement strand
ATGGTTAATAAGTTGGAAATACCTGGTTTATTTTCAACATCATAGATAATTTTATTATCACTATCAGTGACAGCTGACATGATCTTCTTTTTAGAAATATTGATGTCATCAAGAATATAAATGCAACCTTTACTTGTTTCTTCAGATTTAGACATCTTCTTTGTTGGATCTTGAAGATCCATGATTCTTCCCCCTACTTTAGGAACTAAAGGTTCAGGAAGTTTAAATGTTTCACTATAACGACTATTAAATCTTTCGGCAATATCTCTTGCTAATTCACAATGTTGTTTTTGATCTTCACCAATTGGTACATAATCAGGATCATACAATAAGATATCTGCATTCATTAATGAAGGATAGTTAAAGATACCAGCTCCAATAGATTCATTTTTACCAAGTTTGCTGGCTTTATCTTTATATTGAGTCATACGAGACAATTCTCCCATTGATACCATACAACCTAAATACCAACCAAGTTGAGCATGTTCTAAAACATCAGATTGTAAAAACAATGTGACTCTTTCAGGATCTAATCCGGCTGCTAAATATAAAGCAATCAGATCTTTTGTATTTTTTCTTAATTCTTTAGGTTCCTGATAAATTGTCATACTATGAAGATTAGCGACAAAGACAATCATTTCATATTCATCTTGATAGGAAACAAAAGGTTTGATGGCTCCAATGTAATTTCCTAAAGTCACTCTTCCAGTTGGTTTGATACCGCTTAGCATTCTTTTCATATGTTATCCTCCTCCAATAAAAAAACGTCCTCATAAGGACGTTGATACGCTATGCCACCTTAAATGTGTTAACCATCTTAACGCGATGAACGATAAAAGACTCATGCCTTTTATAACTCCAGAATCCCAATTTCACTTATATAAAAGACTTGTTTGCATCATCCACAAGCTTTCTGAACAATTTATATAACTTACTTATATTCCTTCTTCGTTTATATTTGTATTATAAAGAGAGCTCTTTGAAAAATCAAGATAATCATAAAAAAGAATACACAAAGATTAAAAATGTTGTATAATGTGTCATAAAGGGGTTGATATCATGATTCGTATTTATACTGCACCTAGCTGTGCTTCTTGTCGTAAGGTCAAAGCATGGTTAAAGGAACATAGTATTCCATTCATTGAAAAGAATATTTTTTCAACTCTTTTAAGAGAATCAGAATTAAAGGAATTGTTGGAACGTTCTGAAAATGGAACAGATGATATTATTTCAAAAAGAAGTAAGATCATTAAAGAAAATAAGATTGATATAGATGCAATGACAACGAATGATCTTATCAAATTCATTCAAGAAAATCCTTCTATCTTAAAAAGACCGATCATTATTGATGAAAGAAGATTTCAAGTGGGATATAATGCAGAAGAAATCAGAGTATTTATTCCTAAAGAATTGAGAAAATTAGCTGAATGTGATCAGATCGACGGATGTCCTCAATTTAAAGATAAAGATTATCTCAGTTTTAAAGAAGCTTATCAAAATGATCAAAAAAATCAAACAGAAGTTTGATTTTTTTAAAAGGAGCAATCATGAAAACATTTATGAAAATAACTGCAACTTTTTTATTAGCCCTGTCTTGTTTGTATTTAAGTCTATCTTTGTTTTTGAGTCGTTTTGTTGTTAAAGATGTGATTCCATCAGTTATTCAATCATCAACGGTGACGGCAGCTTTGACAGATTTTTCTGATCAAGCCTTACAAAATGTAGGGTTGAATAGAACACAGACACAACAGCTGATGACAATGATACAAAACGATGTTGAAACACAAGAAGTATTAGAAGATTATGTCAATACTTTATTGAATGATGTGATCTATCAAGAAAACACTTTTGATAAACAAGATATTTTAGCGATTCTAGAAAATAAAAAAGATGTCGCATATGAAATATTAAAACCACAAATGAGTCAAACTGAATTTGATCAAAAGTATCAACAGGCTGTTGATCAAATTGATTTTGATCAATTTCATCAAAATGTTGTCAATAATGTGACGCAACAGTTATCTCAAGATCAGGATACAAAAGATGTTGTTACGAAAATCTATCAATTTTATCATGCACCACATGTTTATATTGCTTTGACATTATTGATCATCACAACTGCTTATTTGATCTTCTGTTCGTTAAAAGAAGAACATATTCTCTATAACAGTATGATGGTGATTTATATTTTATCAGGGATTCTTTCTTTATTGATGGCAGTATTGATTATCTTTGTTTTAAGTGCTTTAGCACCTTCTACAATGACATTACAGATTTCTTCAATAAGATATATGTATATTTGTGGGTTTGTTTATATTGTTGTAGGAATTGTAGGGTATATTGTCAATATTTATTTAAAAAGAAGAACATAGTCTTCTTTTTTTATTTTTTTGATGATAGAATAGGTATGAGGAGGATAAGAAAATGAAGAAAGTGTTAAAATTGTTGTTGGCAGTTTTTATGGTTGTTTCATTTACTGCATGTTCAGGTGGGAATTCTACAGATGAACAAAAAAATGTTGTTGAAAATTTCTTTAAATATGTATCAGAATGTGAATTTGATAAATTAAAAGAAATAGCTGATGATTCGGTAGTAAGTTCATTAGGATTAGAAAAAATGGAAGCGCAATTAAGTCGTTATGATGATCCAGATACTTATGGAAAGGTTTTTGTTGAAGAAACTGAGTCATTTAAAAAAGCAGTTTTTGAAGATCTATTCCAAGATATCAAAATTGGAGATATTGAAGTTGATGGAGATAAAGCGACAGTGAAGATTACAGGAAAATATCTTGACTATAGTTCTATTCAATTAGATACTTCTGTCATTACAAATCTTCAACAAACATTTATTAATGAAAATAGAGATGAATTGTTGAAAGTTTATCGTGAAGAAGGAATGAAAGCTTATCAAATTAAGATCTATGATGCTGTTGCTCCAAAATATTATGAAGAAATGAAAAAAGCTTTAAAAGAAGCCAATGCAACTGATTTGACAGGAACATTTACTTTAGAAAAGAAAGATGATCAATGGATCATTACAGCAATAACAGATTAAGAAGAACAAATGTTCTTCTTTTTTTATCATTATATGACTATCCCATGATAAAAAGTGTATAATAGGGAAAGAATGAGATAGGAGGCAAGAGTATGTACGCAAAAAATACATGGAAAAAATATGAAGATCATAGCGATGAAGTCATGTCTTTCAATGAAGATTATAAAAGATTTATTTCTCAAAATAAAACAGAGCGTGCTTGTGTAAAAGACGCTATTGAAATGGCTAAAAATGCAGGCTTTCAAGATATTTCATGTTTTGATGAGTTAAAAACAGGAGATAAGGTCTATGTGAATAATAGAGGAAAAAATATTGCTTTATTTATTATTGGACAAAAGCCTTTATATGAAGGAATGAGAATCTTAGGAGCTCATATTGATTCACCAAGAATGGATCTGAAACAAAATCCATTATATGAAGCTGATGATTTTGCTTTATTAGATACACATTATTATGGTGGAATTAAGAAATATCAATGGGTGACAATTCCTCTATCATTATATGGAGTTGTTGTTAAGAAAGATGGTACAGTCATTGATGTTGTTATTGGTGAAGATGATAATGATCCTGTTGTTGGGGTCAGTGATCTATTGGTTCATTTATCTGGTGAACAACTTGATAAAAAGGCAGCAAAAGTGATTGAAGGTGAAAATCTAGATATTACAGTAGGGTCAATGCCTTTAAAAGGAGCTGACAAAGATGCTGTTAAAGCAAATATCTTAAAACTTCTTAAAGATAAATATGATATGGAAGAAGAAGACTTTTTATCAGCTGAAATAGAAGTCGTTCCTAGTGGACCAGCAAGAGATTATGGATTAGATAGATCAATGGTTGCAGGTTATGGACATGATGATAGAGTGTGTGCCTATACATCATTAAAAGCCATTTTAGATAGTGATGTGTCAACTTATACAAGTTGTGCTATTTTGGTAGATAAAGAAGAGATTGGGTCTGTAGGAGCCACAGGAGCACAATCTTTATTTTTTGAAAATACAGTCGCTTTATTATTGATGAAGATGGGAATCGATAGCTTTGTAAAGACAAGAGAAACTTTGGCACGTTCGATGATGTTATCGAGTGATGTATCAGCAGGAGTTGATCCTTTATATGCAAGTGCCTATGATAAGAAAAATGCTGCTTATTTAGGAAGAGGAATTGTGTTTAATAAATATACAGGTGCCAGAGGAAAAAGTGGCAGCAATGATGCTAGTGGAGAATATGTTGGACATATACGTTCTATCATGGATCAAGCTGGAATTTATTTTCAAACTGCTGAACTTGGTAAAGTTGATCAAGGTGGTGGCGGAACCATTGCCTATATCTTAGGAAACTATGGTATGGATGTGATTGATGCAGGAATTGCTGTATTAAATATGCATGCACCAATGGAAATTGTCAGTAAAGTTGATGTCTATGAAACATATCAGGCATATAAAGTCTTTTTGAAAGATGCTTAAGCAGACGATGTCTGCTTTTTTACTTTCTTGTTTTTTTAAAACATGTTATGATTAGGATATTAAAAAGAGAGAGGTAAAAGATTATGGAATTAAAAAATTTAGATGAAAGACAGGCGGGGGTGTTATTGCCACTTTTTAGTATTCCAGGAAAACATGGAATCGGTGATATGGGGCAAGAGGCTTATGATTTTATTGAAATGTCGGCAGCAGCTGGATTTTCAATTTGGCAGATCTTACCATTGAATCCATCTAGTGCAGGCAATTCACCTTATACACCTTATTCATCTTTTGCAGGCGATGAAATCTATATTTCTTTGGATCTGTTAACAAAATGGGGATTGATTGGAGAAGTGCCCCCATTTCAACAGGAAACCAATACAGTGGATTATGTTGCAGTAAGAAAGTACAAAAATAAATATTTAAGAGAAGCTTTCAAAAACTTTCAAAAAGATGATCATGAATTGCTGGATGAATATCATACATTTGTCAAAGGGGCTTTCTGGTTAGATTGTTACGCCCGTTATATGGCTTTAAAAGAAGCCAATGAAGGATTATCATGGGTGGATTGGAATGATGAAGATCAGGAGATTCAAGGTTCTAATGAAGGTTTAGAAGAGGATATCGCATATATCAAGTTTTTACAATTTATCTTTATCAAACAATTTAATTTATTAAAAATACATGCACATCTTTATGGTATCTCCATCATGGGAGATCTTCCATTATATGTCGGTCATGATTCTGCTGACGTATATGAATTTAGAGAATGTTTCCAACTTGATAACAAATACTATCCTCTTTTTGTCTCAGGAGCATCACCAGACTATTTTTCTGCAGATGGACAATTATGGGGACATCCTTTATACAATTGGGATTATCTAAAAGAAACAAATTATGATTTTTGGATCAAAAGATTAAAATGGAATAATGAAATATTTGATATCTTACGTATTGACCATTTTAGAGCATTTGATACATATTGGTCTATTCCTTATGGAGATAAAACAGCTCGCAATGGACAATGGATTGAAGGACCAGCTTATGATTTCTTTGATTCGGTTTATGAACAATTACCTGATTTAACAATGATTGTAGAAGATCTTGGTGAATTGAGAGAAGAAGTTCATGAATTAAGAGATCACTATCATTTATTAGGAATGAGGGTCATGGAATTCTCTTTTGGAGAAGCAGAAGAAAAAAATCATTTTCAGATGCCAGAACATTGCGTTGTTTATACCGGAACTCACGATAATGCAACATTAGTAGAATGGTATGATGATTATGGAGATAAAAAACGTTTACAAGATATCATGGAAAAATTACAGATGGATGATGAAACAGTGCCTCAACAGGTTCTTCATTATACATTAAGCTGTGACAGTGTGATTTCCATCATACCTGTTCAAGATCTTTTAGGCTATGGTAAAGAGGCGCGAATTAACCTTCCAGGAACAGTAGGAAATCATAATTGGTCTTATAAACTCAATACGTTAGCTGATTATCAAAAGCATCTGCCAATGATCCAACAATTATTAAAACAGACAAAGAGACAATAGTCTCTTTTTTTATAAATACCATACTTTTTATTTATATATCCTAAAAAAAGAGATAGAAAGCGGTTTTTGATAAATTGTATACAATTGTAAACACTTACAATGACTTTTTTCAACATAAAATGTTGAAAATGAAAAATAAAAAAATATAATAATTTTCGTAGACAGATGAAACAAATAAATGGCCTTCCTTAAATATTTTTTGACACTTTAATTCTTTCATTTATTTGTTTCATAGGAAAAGTTAAAAAGACCGCAAGGTCTTTTTTTTTACTGTGTTTTGTACTAAAAAAAAAACATTTGATGAAATAATTGACATTATTTTTGAAAAGAACATATAATAGCATTGTATACAAACCGTTGATGTGGAGATAAAAATAGATCGTGCACTTACAGAGAGCTTGGATGGTGGAAGCAAGCAGAACGCAGCCTATTAAATGGACCACTGAGGGCAAAGTGAAAGGCAATTGCCAAGTATTCTTTGACGTGAGGCTTACGTGAGTAGTCATAGATGTGATAGCATCTAGTCAAGTGCATGATTTTTCATGAATCAAGGTGGCACCGCGGAACAATCCGTCCTTGAAAGATTTTTCTTTCGAGACGGTTTTTTTTATATCAAAAAGGAGGCATTGACATGTATTATCCGACTTACGAAGATATTTTAGATATGGATTTGACAGGATATCATTTTGTACCAATAAAAAAAGAAATGTATAGTGATACGATCACACCTATTGAATTGTTGAAAAAATTAAAACAATATTCAAAACATGTGTTCATGTTAGAAAGTCATGAAGATAGACAGAAATGGGGACGTTATACTTTTCTTGGATTTGCTCCTCAAAGTGAGATCACGTGTTACAACAAGATGATGAAGGTTGATGATCAGATCTTTGAAGTATCACATCCAAAAGAATATATCAAAAAGATTCTCAATCAATATCGAAGTGTACAGTTAGAAGGTTTTCCAACTTTTACAGGTGGTTTAGTTGGATATTTTAGTTTTGATTATTTGAAATACAGTGAGCCTTCTGTTGATGTTGTTAAAGAAGATAATGGTTTTAATGATGTTGATTTGATGTTGTTTGATAAAGTCATCTGTTTTGATCATTTTAGACAAAAGATTATTTTGATTGTGAATATGGAAACAAATGATCTTGAAGCAAACTATCAAAAGGCTTTAAAAGAACTTGATGAATTAGAAATGATTGTTAAAAAACATAAGAAAACACTTATACAACCGTTACATCTTTTCAGTGATTTTCAACCAGTGTTAAGTCAAGAAGAATATTGTCAAATGGTTGATAAAGGAAAGACATATATTCGAGAAGGAGATGTTTTTCAAGTTGTTTTATCTAATCAAATCAAGGTCAAGGCAACAGGATCATTGTTTGATACGTATCGTGTTTTAAGAACAACGAATCCATCGCCTTATATGTTTTATTTTTCAAGTGATAATTTAGAGGTTGCAGGAGCTTCTCCAGAAACATTGGTCAAATTAGATGGAAAGCGTCTGATGACCTTTCCGATAGCAGGAACGAGAAAAAGAGGACAAAATGAGCAAGAAGATCAAAAATTGATTGATGATTTATTGAAAGATGAAAAAGAATTAGCGGAACATAATATGTTGGTAGATTTGGGAAGAAATGATTTGGGAAAGATTTCCAAGTTTCAAACGGTTCATGTCGATGAATATCAAAATATTTTGAAGTTTTCCAAAGTGATTCATATTGCCAGTGTGGTTAGCAGTGAAATTAAAGATGGTTGTGATGCTTTGGATGCTATAGATGCCTTGCTTCCAGCAGGGACATTATCAGGGGCACCTAAAATGAGAGCCAGTCAGATCATCGGTGAACTTGAACAAAGAAAAAGAGGTATTTATGGAGGTTGTGTTGGATATCTCGATTTTGCAGGGAATATGGATACTTGTATTGGTATTCGTTTGGCATATAAAAGAAATGATATTGTTTCAATCTGTTCAGGGGCTGGCATTGTTTATGATAGTGTTCCAGAAAATGAATACCAGGAATGTATCAATAAAGCAGGTGCCATCATTGAAGCATTAAAGATGGCTGATGGAGGGATTGACTGATGATATTATTAATTGACAATTATGATAGTTTTGCTTATAACTTATATCAATTGATTGGCTCAATTGATAACGATATTCAAGTCGTTAGAAATGATGGTATCACAGTTGATGAAATCAAGACACTTGCACCTGAATGCATCATCATTTCACCGGGACCTGGTAGACCTAGTGAAGCCGGTATTATTGAAGAGGTGATCTTACGTTATTATCAGACTATTCCTATTTTAGGAGTGTGTCTAGGACATCAGGCTATCATTGAAGCTTTTGGAGGCGATATTGTTTATGCAAAAAAGGTGATGCATGGAAAAGCTTCACTCATTGAAACGGTGGCTGATCCACTTTTTGCAGGGATGCCTCGTCAAAGTCGAGTAGCCAGATATCATAGTTTAGCTGGTCAAAAAGAAACTCTACCAGCATGTTTAAAAATATTAGCGGAAAGTGAAGATGGAGAAATTATGGCAGTCAGACATCGTCAGTATCCAGTCTATGGACTGCAGTTTCATCCAGAATCTATTTTAAGTGAGTATGGGATGACAATATTAAAGAATTTTATAAGGGGGATAAAAAATGATTAAAGAAGCGATTATTCAATTATCTAAGAAAGAAGATCTCACATATGAACAAGCTTATGCTTGTATGAATGAGATCATGGATGGTGTTGCTAGTGATATTCAAAAAGCAGCTTATTTAACAGCTTTATCTTTAAAAGGAGAAACCATCGAAGAAATTACAGCCAGCGCCAAGGCAATGAGAGAACATTGTGTGAAATTATTAAATGATGAAGATGTGCTGGAAATTGTTGGAACAGGGGGAGATGGTTCTCATTCATTTAATATTTCCACAACCTCTTCACTTGTTATCGCAAGTGGTGGTGTAAAAGTGGCTAAACATGGCAATCGTGCAGCCAGTTCTAAAAGTGGCGCAGCCGATTGTTTAGAAGCATTAGGCGTTAATATTAAAATTGATGAAAAACAAAGCAAGGCTTTGTTGGAGCGTATCAATATCTGTTTCTTATTTGCTCAAAATTATCATTTGGCTATGAAATATGTAGCACCAGTAAGAAAAGAGCTCGGAATTCGTACGATATTTAATATTTTAGGGCCACTTACTAATCCTGCAGGAGCCACTTTACAAGTCATGGGGGTTTATGATGAAGCATTGGTAGAACCACTTGCGAGAGTTCTTAGTAATTTAGGAGTGAAAAGAGGAATGGTTGTTTATGGTCGTGATGGTCTTGATGAAATCTCAGCATCAAGTGAAACCTTTGTTTGTGAAATCAAAAATAACAGTTATCAAAAATATATCATCACACCTGAACAATTTGGTTTAACAAGATGTCAAAAAGAAGAATTGATTGGTGGCACACCTGAAGACAATGCACAAATCACCAGAGATGTTTTAAATGGTCAACAAGGGGGACCAAGAACTGCTGTCTTGATGAATGCAGGGGCAGGATTATATATCGGAGGAAAAGCGAGAACTTTAAAAGAAGGAATTGACTTAGCTGCTTCATTGATTGATGATCAGAGCGCTTTGAAACAATTAGAAGTATTTATTAGAGAATCTAATCAATAGGAGGGATTTTTATGATATTAGAAGATATTGTGGAAAGCACAAAAGAAAGAGTAGAAAAGAATAAAAAATATCGTTCAATTTATGAATTAAAGGAAAAGGCATTTCAAATGCCTATTGATCAATCTTTTTCTTTTCAAAAAGCATTAGAAAAAGAAGGAATGTCTTATATTTTAGAAGTGAAAAGACATTCCCCTTCTAAAGGACAGATTGTGTCTCGTTTTGATTTTAAAGAAATTGCCAAAGAATATGAAATGATTGGGGCAGATGCTATTTCTGTGGTGACAGAACCGGATTATTTTAAAGGTGATGATGATTTCTTAAAAGAAATCAAAAAGATAGTGAAGATTCCTGTTTTAAGAAAAGATTTTGTTGTGGATGAATATATGGTTTATGAAGCCAAACTATTAGGAGCTGATGCTATTTTATTGATTACAGGAATCTTAGATGAAATTACATTGATGCGATGTATCAATTTAGCTCATAATTTAGGAATGTCTGCTTTGGTTGAAGCTCACAGTTCTTTACAAATTAAAAAAGCATTAAGAGTAGGAGCTAAGATCATTGGTGTCAATAATAGGGATTTAAGAGATTTTAGTGTTGATATTCATAATACTGTGGCTTTAAGACAATTGGTGAGTGATGATGTGATCTTTGTTTCAGAAAGCGGGATTCGTACAAGAAAAGATATTGAGTTATTAGAAAATAATCATGTTCAAGGTGTTTTGATTGGAGAAACAATGATGAAAAGTCAACAAAAACGCCATACTTTAGAAGTGTTAAAAGGTCTAGTTAAAGAAGATGAAAATTAAAATATGTGGTTTAAAAAGGTTGGAAGATATTGATTATGTCAATACCTTTCTTCCTGATTATATTGGTTTTGTTTTTGCAGGAAAGAAAAGAAAGATTTCTTTTCAACAAGCTAAGCTGCTTAAACAAAATCTTCTTGCAAGTATCAAAGCAGTTGGTGTTTTTGTTGATGAAGATATGTCGCATATTGTCTCTTTAGTCAATGATCATATCATTGATATGGTGCAATTACATGGACATGAAGATCACCAATATATTCAAAGATTAAAACAATTGATTGATGTTCCCATTATCAAAGCAATAAAAGTGGTAGATGAAACATCATTTAATCAAAGATATGATGTTGATTATTATCTGTTAGATAATCAAGTTGCAGGAAGTGGTCAATGTTTTGATTGGTCTTGCATTCAAAAATTAGAAAAACCAGTTTTTTTAGCTGGTGGTATCAACTTGGATAATATTGATGAAGCATTAAAACAAGATGTTTATGCATTAGATATCAGTTCAGGAGTTGAAACGAATGGTTTCAAAGATGTCAAAAAAATAGAGGAAATCGTAAGGAGAGTTAGAGATGAAAGGTAGATATGGTATTCATGGAGGACAATATGTTCCAGAAACATTGATGAATGAAATTCATAAGATTGAAGAAGCTTATGAATTTTATAAAAATGATCAAGCTTTTAATGATGAATTGAATACATTATTAAAAGAATATGCAGGAAGACCTTCTTTATTGTACTATGCAAAAAAGATGAGTGAAGATCTAGGTGGAGCGAAGATATATTTAAAAAGAGAAGATTTAAATCATACCGGATCTCATAAGATCAATAATGTTTTAGGACAGGTCTTGATGGCTAAAAAGATGGGGAAGACAAGAGTCATTGCGGAAACAGGTGCTGGTCAACATGGTGTTGCTACAGCGACAGCAGCGGCTCTTTTGTCAATGGAATGTGAAATCTTTATGGGGAAAGAAGATACTGATAGGCAAGCATTAAATGTCTATCGCATGGAATTGTTAGGAGCTAAGGTTCATCCTGTTACAACTGGTACGATGACCCTTAAAGATGCGGTCAATGAAGCGATGAGAGAATGGACAAAACGTGTGGATGATACGATGTATGTTTTAGGTTCTGTCATGGGACCACATCCTTTTCCAATGATGGTGAGAGATTTCCAAAGTGTGATTTCTAAAGAAGCCAGAGAACAGATCTTAGAATATGAAGGAAAATTACCGACTGCAGTCATGGCTTGTGTCGGTGGTGGCAGCAATGCCATGGGGATGTTCTATCATTTCATCAATGATAAAGATGTCAAACTTATTGGCTGTGAAGCCGCTGGTAAAGGGGTTGATACAGCTTTAACAGCAGCGACGATTGCCACTGGCAGTTTAGGAGTCTTTCATGGAATGAAATCATATTTTTGCCAAGATGAATATGGACAGATTGCACCTGTTTACTCTATTTCTGCAGGTTTGGATTATCCTGGAATTGGTCCGGAACATGCTTATTTACATGATATTGGAAGAGCACAATATGTGCCTGTTAGTGATGATGAAGCTGTTAGTGCTTTTGAATATATCGCAAAAACAGAGGGTATTATTTGTGCGATTGAAAGTGCACATGCTGTTGCTCATGCTATCAAGTTAGCACCAACGATGGCAAAAGATGATATTTTGATTATCTGTTTATCAGGAAGAGGAGATAAAGATGTGGCAGCAATTGCCAGATATAGGGGGAGAGATATTCATGAATAGAATTCAACAGGCATTTGATCATCAAAAAGCTTTTATCGGATTTTTAACAGCAGGTGATCCTTATTTAGATAAAACAGTCGATTATATTTTGGATCTAGAAGAAGCTGGTGCCAGCTTGATTGAAATTGGGATTCCTTTTTCTGATCCCATTGCTGAAGGACCAACGATTCAAGAAGCCAATGTGCGTGCTTTGAAAAATAAGGTGACAACTGATGATGTTTTTGAGATGGTCAAAAAAGTTCGTCTTAAAAGTCAGATCCCTTTATGTTTTATGACTTATCTCAATGTTGTCTTTCATTACGGTTATGAGAGATTCTTTCAAAAATGTCAAGAAATTGGTATTGATGGTATCATTTTACCTGACTTGCCATATGAAGAAAGCCATGAAGTGAAAGATGTCTGTAAGCAATATGGAGTGACATTGATTTCTATGATTGCGCCAACAAGTAAAGATCGTGTCGCCATGATTGCAAAAGAAGCCGAAGGATTTATTTATCTGGTCTCTTCTATGGGCGTTACAGGAACAAGAGATAATGAGAGCTTTGCTTCAAACTTAGATGAGATCATCCAATATATCAAATCTGTAACTGATACACCTGTAGCGATTGGTTTTGGTATTAAAGATGCACAACAAGTCAAAACTTTTCAACAATATGCTGATGGTGTTATTGTTGGTAGTGCTATTGTCAATATCATTAAAGAATATGGTGATCAAGGGGATGAAGCATTAAAACAATATGTCAGTTCTTTAACAAAAGTATGATAAAAGCAGATTTTTCTGCTTTTTCTTTTGAAAATGAAGTATAATCAAAAGGGGTGAGCTTAATGACATATTTTAAAATGATTGATTCACCGTTAGGAAAGATCACCTTAACGAGTGATGGTCAAAATTTAACAGGTCTTTATTTTGAAAAACAAAAATATTCTATAGATGATCATGGTTACCAGCAAGATTTGAAAATATTTGATTTGGTCGAAGAATGGTTAAAAAAGTATTTCCAAGGAAATATATGTCCATTCACTTTCTCTTTGTCTTTTCAAGGAACACCATTTCAAACCATGGTCTGGCAAAAGTTATTAGAGATTCCTTATGGTCATACGATTTCTTATGATGAGCTGGCAATAGAGATAGCAAGGATCACTGGAAAAAAGAAATGTCCGCAAGCGATTGGCCAAGCAGTTGCTCATAATCCAATTGGTATTATCGTTCCTTGTCATCGTGTTGTCGGTAAAAATGGGAATTTGACAGGTTATGCGGGAGGTATAGAGAAAAAAGTTTATTTACTTCAAAAAGAAAAGGTTGAT
>CAMFRJ010000011.1 GCA_945981915.1 uncultured Erysipelotrichaceae bacterium | reverse complement strand
TTCTTAGTGTTTTCATAATTTTGAAGAGATTTATTGTAATATCGTAAATGTCAAGCCTTCTTAAAATATTTAAGAAAAAAATAATATGATGTGTTTTGTTGAAAATAAAAAAAGGCATTTCATTAAATGCCTAAAAACATTGTTGCGATATTGAAGAAAACCAATAATGATAATGCATCGACGATTGTTGTAATAAATGGACTGGCCATAACAGCAGGATCAAAGCCAAGTTTTGAAGCAAGCACCGGTAAAGTACAACCTACAAATTTTGCAACAACAACTGTTAAAAATAAAGTAAAACAAACAACAAAGGCAACTAACATTGATGTTTGATCAATTAATAAAATTTTAAAGAAATTAGCAACTGCAAGTGTCAATCCAACAAGAACAGAGACTCTTATTTCTCGCCAAATGACAATAGGTAAATCATGGAATTCGATTTCATCAAGTGATAAAGCACGAATAACAGAAACTGATGCTTGTGAACCACAGTTACCACCGGTATCCATCAACATAGGAATAAAAGCAGTTAGAATCACACATGATGCTAAGGCTTCTTCAAATCCTTGGATGATCTTTCCAGTAATGGAAGCAGAGATCATTAATAATAATAACCAAGGAATACGTTTTTTATAAGTTTCAAAAACACTTGTTTTCATATATGGCTGATCATTTGGTGTAATGGCAGCCATTTTTTCGATATCTTCAGTAACTTCTTCTTCTAAGATATCCATAACATCATCGACAGTAATAATACCAACCAATCTTTCTTCCTGATCAACAACAGGCATTGCTGCAAAGTCATATTTCTTGAATAGTTTTGCAACTTCTTCTTGGTCTTGCAAGGTTGTTACAGTAATGATATTTTCATCCATGAGATCTTCAATTTTTTCATGAGGTTTTGCTAAAATAATTTCTCTTAAGGAAACAACACCTAAAAGATGTTTTTGTGCATCAGTGACATAACAATAGTTAATTGTTTCACTATCAGTTCCTGTTTTTCTGATTCTGTCAATAGCGTCATTAACGCTCATAAATGAGCGCAAATCGACAAATTCAACAGTCATGATACTACCAGCAGAATCTTCAGGATATTGCAATAATGAATTAATATCTCGTCTTGTTTGTGGGTCTGCTAATGCCAATATTTTTTTTACAACATTAGCAGGCATTTCTTCCAACATATCTACAGCGTCATCTGAATTCAAATCTCTAATAATTTGTCCAACTTCAGCATTTGTTAATAATTTAATGATAATATGCTGTGTTTCAATTGGCAAATAAGCAAAAACTTCAGCTGCCTTATCTTTTGGTAACAATCGAAATAATAAGACCATATTTTCTTCATTTTCAATTGTTTCAAATACTTCAGCTAGGTCAGCTTCATTTTCTTCATCTAAAAGTTTTCTTAAATCGTGATATTTTTTATTGATAATAAGATCTTTGATAGTTTTTTCTAAATATTCAATTTTTTCTTCCATATTTTGTTCCTCCCAGACGTAATTGTATTTTTTAAGGACGGCTCAGGAACATCATTATCTTTATAAAGCATACAATCACATCCTTTCCAAACAAAATTTCCAAATCAATTATAAATTAATTATAAAAAAAAAGATACATTTTTTTAAAAACTTCATAGACTTTTAACATATGAGTAAGTTGTTTATTTGTGATATAGGATTGTCGAAAAAAATGTTGTATAATTGAAATAGGAGATAGCTATATGAAACATATTTTTATTTTAAAATCAGATACCAATCGGACACTTATTCAACAAATTATTTCATTAATGAGTGGAAGATATTATCAATTTCGTTATACCAAAGATATTGACGATGCTCGTTTGATTGCCAAAGAATATAACCAAAGCCAGGAGATCTGTCGTTTGTATGCAGTAGGTGGTGATGGTTTTGTTCATAAAATTGCAAATGGAATGATGGGAAGTCAAAATGAATTGGTTGTCATTCCGCAAGGAACAGGAAATGATTTTGCTAGAACGCTATATGATGATTTCAATCCAATACATATTTTAAAAGAATCATTAAAATTAAAAAGCCATCCCATTGATATTCTACAATGTCAAGATGATCTCTATTGTATTAATGTCATGTGTTGTGGCTTAGATGCCGATGTAGGTAACATAGTCAATAGTCAAAGAAAAATAAGTTTTGTACCAAGGCCATTACATTATGGCTATACTATCTTTCATAAATTATTTCATCTAAAATTTTATACAACGACTATTTTTGATGATGATTTACTCTATAATGGTGATGTTGTCATCTGTACGTTTTGTAATGGTTGTTATTATGGTGGCGGTTATTTAGCTGGCTATCAATCAAAAATAGACAATGGTTTGATAGACATTAATGTCATCGGTGATATCAACAAAAAAGAATTACCGCATTATCTCAAATCATTGCTCACAAATACTTTGGATCAAACAAAAAAATATCGACATTTTCAAAAAACAGATGTGACGGTTCAATCCTCACAGTATGTCAATATTGATGGAGAAATATATGATCCCGGAGTCTATCATTTAAAATGTTTACACAATGCTTTAAAGCTTGTCTATAAGAAAGAAGGATAAATATGGAAATAGATTTAAAAACAGATTCAAGAAAAGTGAAACCAGGAGATACATTTATTGCGATTAGAAATGTGAATCGTGATGGTCATGATTATATACCTATGGCGATTGCCAATGGAGCAACAAAAATTATAGCAGAAGAAGGACAATATGAAGTAGAAACTGAAATTGTTCAAGATACAAGACAGTATTTAAAAGATTATCTTTATCAAAATTATTATCCGGTTTTCCAAGATATGACCTTAATTGGTGTTACTGGTACAAATGGAAAAACAACAATTGGCTATATGATTTATCAGGCTTTAACACTACTAGGACATCCATGTGCTTATATGGGGACAATTGGTTTTTATTATTGTGGGAAGTATTTACCAATGGTTAATACCACTCCTGATGTTGATATTCTTTATGATTATTTTTTAAAGGCAAAAGAAGCAGGCTGTCAGACATTAGTGATGGAAGTATCTTCTCATGCTCTAGCTAAGGATCGTATTCATGGATTAGAATTTGATGAAGTTGCATTTACTAATTTAACACAAGATCATTTGGATTATCATAAAACTTTAGAAAATTATGCAGCTGCTAAACAGCTATTATTTAAAAAGACAAGACGTCACAAAATAGCTGTTATAAATGGTGATGATCCTCATGGAGATTATTTTTGTTTAGAAGATAATCATAATATCACTATTTCTGATAAAAAAGGAGATTTGGTTGTCAGTGATATTGAGTTTTCTCATTTAGGAACATCATTTGCATTTTCGTATAAAGAAAAACAATATCACACACATATTCAGATGGTAGGACGATATAATGTTTATAATTATTTAACAGTTTTATTGTTGATCCACCATTTAGGATATTCTATTGAACAGATTTTATCATTAAATGATCGTTTAACAGCACCTAAAGGCAGAATGGAGTTAATTGTTTATGGCAGCAATGGTATCTTTGTAGACTATGCCCATACACCAGATGCTGTAGATAATGTTTTAAATAGTGCTTTAGAGTTTAAAAAAGGGAAGATCATCACGATTGTTGGTTGTGGTGGTGATCGAGATGCCTCTAAACGTCCAATTATGGGACGTATAGCTTGTCAAAAAAGTGATTTGGTCATCATCACCAATGACAATCCACGAACAGAAGATCCACAAGCCATTATCGATGATATCTTAACTGGTATTGATCGTGACAATAATGTTGTCATCCCTGATCGAAAAGAAGCTATTGCCTATGGTATGAGTCAACTTAAAAATAATGATATTTTGATGATTTTAGGAAAAGGCCATGAAGATTATCAGATTTTAGGAACTCAAAAAATACATTTCTCTGATCAAGAAGAAGTAGAAAAATATATGATGGAGCATAAAATATGACGAAAATAGCATTTTTTGATATTGATGGGACATTGATCAATGTTCCCCATCAGCTATTAAAACCAACAGAAAAAACAATTGAAACTTTGTCAAAGTTTCAAAATGAAGGACATTATATTGTTGTGGCTTCGGCTAGAGGAGAAATGCCGGAATCATTAAAGGAGATTCCTTTTGATGGTTTTATTGGTTGTGATGGAGGATATATCGTTTTTCATGATGAGGTTCTACTGGATAATATCTTTACTGTAGAACAATTAAATCTTCAAAATAGTATCTATGAAGCTTGTCATGGACAATATATTATGAGTGAACATCACAATTCATTTTTCAGTGATAAAAATGGTGATCTTATTAAAAAGCATTTGAGACTGTATCGTGGTAGTGATGAGATTGGTGAGGATTATAATGATGATTGGCGTTTTCAAACAGTGAAAGCCAACACTGTGACAGCCTTGTTTCATAGCGCAAGAGATCTCCATGAGGCGATAGATATGTTGCCTGACAATTGGGCTATCAATGCTTATGATACAGGACATATTCGTATGGATGTTCATCCACCAGGATTTTCGAAAGGTCAGGCTTGTCAATATCTTTATCAAAAATTAGGTATCAAAAAAGAAGATACATATGCTTTTGGTGATGGTGAAAATGATATAGAAATGTTGGAACTTGTGGGAACAGGAGTTGTGATGGATAATGCCAGTGAAGTTGTCAAACAACATGGTGATGTGGTGACTTTATCTGTTGATGAAGATGGCATTGCTTATGCATTTCAAAATTTACTAAATTTATAAAGAGGTTTTATGAGAATTAGAAGAATCAATTATCGAAAGATTCATTTTGAATATAAAGAATATAGTCAATCTATGTATGATTCAGTCAAAAGAATCGGTTTATCATTTCCTATTAAAGTGAATATCAAAGATGGTCAATATTATTGTCTTGATGGACATAAACGATTATCAATTATTCGTGATCTTTTAGAAAATGAAAAAGGATATGAAAAAAGACAAGATGTACCATTTATTATTTATAATGATGGAAGTTCAAGGTCTAATGATTGTTGGCGAAGTCGCAACACTCATTAGACCTTTTATTTTATGAAAAAACTTGCGGGAAGTCAATTGCTATTCCAAATAAAAATTGTTATGATAAAAAAAGGAGAAAACATGCAAAAAGAAGAAATCAAACATGATTTTGAAATAGGAAATTGGAGGTATTTATGAGTCATTTCATACAAAATACATTGAATCAAGAACAGGCTATGCAAGTCTTTATGCATCATTATTATTATCAAACAAAAAGTAAAGAAACATTTCAAAATCTTTTGAAAGATATCGGAAACTATTATCAGGCAGATTGTATTTATGTTTTAGAATTAGATAATGAAGGAACATATATTTACAATACTTTTCAATGGTACCAAAATGCTCATAAGAAAGATTTTTCAACAACTCTTGCTATTGATTATCAATATTGGTTTGATAAATTTGAACATGAGGGTGAATTTTCTATTTCTTTTAAAGATAATCATGATCTTTTATCAACTCAAATTTTAAAACAACAAAATGTTGAGTGTTTAATGGCAGCACCTATTATTATTAATGGCTTGGTAAGAGGTTTGATTGGAGTTGATCAGCCACGTCGCCATACTCATGATATATTGCTTTTAGCGATAATTGCTTCTACTTATTTCAATGAAGTTTCTAAAAAATGGCAAAGTGATCTGTCATTTGAAAAGTTACCAGTAGATAGAATACAGATCATACAATCTTTAAGTGAAATCTATACATCTGTCTACTATATTGATATTTACAATAATCATTTTATCGAATTGTCTTCTTTTCAAAATGTACATGCTCATATTGGAGAATCTGGAGATGCACAGGAAAGACTGAATTATTTCTGTCATCATATGATGGTTCCTGAACATCAAGATGATATGTTGGAGTTTGTTGATTTGTCTACATTACCCCAACGTTTGAAACAAAGACGTATTGTTTCTAAACAATATTTAAGTACGGTGATGGTTTCTTTACAACAAGGAAATAAACCAACATGGTCGCAATGCTCTTTTATAGAAAGTAAGCGTGATGCTCATGGACAATTGACACATGTTCTTTTTGCAACGCAATCTATTCAAGAGTCTAAAATTAAGGAGTTAGAAATTCAAAAAGAACTTATTGAAACAAATAATCATTTATCTTCATTATTGGCTATTGAAAAACAACATATAGCCATTATTGATTCTTTAGGAAATATATTTTCGACATTATATTATATTGATTTAGAAAATAATAGTGTTCAAAATATTGTTTCTATTGATCAAAAGTTTTATGCGTTAGCAGAAAAAGAAAATGCCAGAGCATGTTTAAAAGCAATTATTGAGCAGGATGTTTCTTTTGAATATGTGCCTTTAATGCGTATTTTTACTGATTATGATACGATTGATTCACGTTTAGGGAATAAAAGAATTCTTATTCAAGAATATATCAATAAAGAAGGGGAATGGTATCGCAGCAATATCATTCCTGTTGAAAGAAATGAAGATGGAAAAAATATTCATGTTATCATGGGATTTAGAAATGTGACATCTGAAAAAAAAGCTACTGAAACACAAGATAATTTAATCTTGGCCTTGGCAATGTCTTATGAAAATGTTTATGTTGTTAATACAGAAAGTGGTGAAGCGGTTTGTTATCGCATGGGACAGGTGATGAGTGATCGTTATGGTGAAAAATTCGCTATTGGTAATTATGAGCAGAATATACAATTTTATATAGCACATGATGTTTATAAAGAAGATCAAGCTCTTTTTGAAAATATGCAGACGATTCAAGGTGCTGATGAATTGTTATCAGATAGAAAAACTTATTATTTTAATTATCGAGTTTTACGTAATGATCATATTCAATATTTTCAATGTCAATTGGTAAAACCAAATGAAAAAAGAAATGAGTTTGTTGTAGCTTTTAAAAATATTAATGAAGAAAAAATGAAGGAATTGAAACAACAAAGAAAAATAGAAGAAGCGTTAACAATAGTTGAACAAATGAATGCAACTCTTCAAGAAGAAATGGTTGTTTCAGAAGCATTGAGTCAGGAATATCAAAGTTTATTTAAAATAGATGTTAAGACAAGAAAAATGTCACTTTACCGTACAGATCGAGAAAGCACAAAACCAAGGGTGATTGAAAATCTTTTATCGCTTAATGACTATGAAAAGATTTTATCTCAATATATTGAAACATATGTTGTTGTTGAAGATCAGCATCGTTTACGTGAGTTTTCTAAAATGGATGTTTTACTTGAGCGTGTTCCAGAAGTTGGTCTTTATAAGTTAGGATATAGAAGGATCATGGATGGAATCATTTCATATTTTGAAATGAATATTGTTAAAACTGTTGATCTGAATCAACAAATAACTTTTATCATGGGAATTCGTGATGTTGATGAAGAAATGAGAAGACAGTTAAAAATAACACGTGAAATGGAAACACAGCGTGAAATTATTGAAGGACTAGGATCAGAATATTATTCTGTTTTATTGGTTGATCCAAAAAAAGATACGGTGACAACTTATCGGGCTCAAGAAGGCGATGGGCAAGATATCACAGATTATTTTAAAAAACATCATAATTGTTGGTCAAAAGGATTATATAGTTATGGCCAGGAATTGGTGTCTAAAGAAAGCCGTGAGGAATTTTTACAAAAATTGTCATTAGATTATATTTCTGCATATCATAAAGATTATTCATTGACTTATGAAAAGCTCAGTGAACATGGAATCGTTTATCTTCAGGCACGTGTTTCGTATGTCTATGAAAAAGATGGTTCATTAGCTGTCGTCATTGGAACAAGAAATGTTGATGATCTCATCAAAAAAGAAAGACAACAGGAAATGGCTTTAAAAGCGGCTTATGATGCTGCCGAAGCGGCCAATCGTGCAAAGACGGATTTCTTGTCAAATATGTCTCATGATATTAGAACACCAATGAATGGTATCATTGGTATGACTGCTATTGCTGGTGCTCATATTGATGATAAAGAACGTGTTTTAGATAGTTTACAAAAGATCAATCAAGCTAGCAAACATTTGTTAAGTTTAATTAATGAAGTACTAGATATGAGCAAGATTGAATCAGGAAAGGTACAATTGATTGAAGAAGAATTCAATCTTTCTGATTTGATTGATAACTTATTAAATATGATGAATTCACAAATAGAAGAGCATCATCATGAATTAAGTGTCAATATTACTGGTGTCAGACATGAAGCAGTCATTGGAGATAGTTTACGTATCCAAAAAGTATTTACAAATCTAATGGGAAATGCGGTGAAGTTTACACCTGATGGTGGGAAAATCAGAATTTCTATTTCTGAACAGCCTTCACGCCAGGCTAAAGTGGGATGTTATAAGTTTGTTTTTGAAGATAATGGAATTGGCATGAGTGAAGAATTCTTAGATCATATCTTTGAGCCTTTTGCCAGAGCAGAGGATAGCCAGATCAATCATATTCAGGGAACTGGTTTGGGAATGCCAATCAGTCGCAATATTGTTCGCATGATGGGAGGAGACATCAAGGTAGAAAGTCAACTTGGTGTTGGTTCGCGATTTACAGTAACTATTTATTTAAAATTACAAGATGTTATCAGTGAACATTATGATAAATTTATTGATCTCGATGTTTTGGTCGTTGATGATGATGCGATGAGTTTAGATTCATGTTGTCAAATGCTTTGTGATTTAGGAATGAAAGCTGAAGGAGTTTCGACAGGAAGAAAAGCTGTTGAGCGTGTTGTCGAACATCATGAAATTCATCAGGATTATTTTGCATGTATTATTGATTGGAAAATGCCATATATGGATGGTATTGAAACAACAAGAGCGATCCGTCGTGCTGTTGGTAATGATGTTCCTATTATCATTTTTTCTGCTTATGATTGGGCTGATATTGAACAAGTTGCTCGTCAAGCAGGAGCGAATGCATTTATTAGCAAACCATTATTCCGTTCACGACTCGCTAAAACATTCCATACTCTTTTAGATGATGAAGATGTGTCATCACCTGAAATGACACTTGATGACATTGAAAAAATAGATTTAACAGGGCGACGTGCATTACTGGTTGAAGATAATGAATTAAATGCAGAAATTGCTATTGAAATCTTAAAGATGACTGGACTAGAAATGGAACGTGCTCATGATGGTATTGAAGCTGTGGATATAATGACAGAGAGCCCAAATGGTTATTATGATGTTATTTTCATGGACATTCAAATGCCACGTATGAATGGTTATGATGCAACGAGAGCTATTCGCGCAATGAAACGTAATGATTGTCAACAAATACCAATCATTGCAATGACAGCAAATGCATTTGCAGAAGATGTCATAGCAGCTAAAACAGTCGGAATGAACGAACATATTGCAAAACCATTCGATTTAAAAATTTTAGCAAGAACATTGAATAAGTGGTTAAAAAAATAATTGTTCTTAAGTGATGATGGGATGATCATCACTTTTTGTAAACGAAATGAACGATAATATATTTAATAATAATGTAAGGTGGTAGATTTATGAATAACGATTTAATAATTGATCATTATTTTCAACAGATTTCTTGTATTCCAAGAGGATCAACACAGGAAAAAGAAATCTGTGATTATGTAGAAAACTTTGCCAAAGAGCATCATCTTGCTTATACAAGAGATCAGATGCATAATATTGTAATATACAAAAAAGCAACGGCTGGGTATGAAGATCATGAGACAGTTATGTTAGAAGCACATATGGACATGGTCTGTGAAAAAAATAATGACAGCATACATGACTTTGACAATGATCCTATACAGCTCATTGAAAAAGATGGCATGTTATGGGCCAATCAGACAACTTTAGGTGCTGATGATGGTGTTGGCGTTTGTTATATGTTGGCTATTTTAGCAGATGATAGCTTAAAGCATCCAGCTTTAGAATGTGTCTTTACGGTTCAAGAAGAAATTGGTTTAAATGGGGCAATGGCTTTAAAAAGCGACTATTTTCAAGCAAAAAAGATGATAGGCTTAGATAGTGGACAAGAAGATGTCATCACTGTTTGTTGTTCGGGTGGTAGAAGAGTGATGATTCAAAAAGAATTGTCTTATCATATCAATGATTTACCAAGTTATCAAATGACAGTCAAAGGATTACAAGGAGGACATTCAGGAAGCAATATTGATAAAGAAAGAGGCAATGCCAATAAGATTATGGCACGTCTTTATTATCATTTATTATTGAACGATGTTGATGTTTTACTAGCAAGTTTTCAAGGTGGCTTGAAAGATAATGCGATTCCTAGAGAATGTATCAGTACTTTTGCTTCATCTTGTGATGAAGATCATATAAGAGAAATCATTGAAAAAGCATCACAAGATATTGCTTTTGAATTAGTAGAAGGAGATCCTGCTTTTACATTGACTTTTGAAAGAATTCAAGATGAACAACAAACTTTATCTTTAACAGAAAGTCAAGATATCATTTCGATGATGTATTTGATACCTAATGGTTTTCAACATAAATCATTGAAAATGGATTTGACAATGGTTTCTTTAAATATGGGTGTTGTCAAGATGAATGATGAAACATTGGATATTCATATTTCTATTCGTTCACCAATGGAATCAGCTAAAGATGAATTATCCCATCAACTGATTCTTATTGCTCATTTATTTCAAGCACAATACATTTTAGATAATAATTATCCAGGATGGGCCTATGAAGAACATTCACCATTTAGAAAACAATATTGTGATTATGTTTTGAAAACTGAAGGAAAAACATTAATAGAAGAAGGAACACATGGTGGATTAGAAACAGGAATCATCAAAGGATTATTACCAGATTTAGATATTATTACTTTGGGACCAGATATGTTTGATATTCATACACCTCAAGAACATTTGGATATAGCATCATATCATCGTTGTTATCAAAGATTAATAGGATTTTTAGAAACTTTATAATAGATTATATATATCTATATTTTAAAAAGAATAATGAAAGTGGTGACATGTATGAAACTTAGAGAACTATTTGATGTATGTGGTATTGATCCAATGATCATGATGGAAACAATTGTAGAGGAAGAAACATCTTCAGTCATCTTATTTAAAAATAAGAAAAGTGAAATTGTATATGTGAATCAACCTTTTTTCCACAAGCATCAAGAATTTCAAGACAATCCATCTTCTATTTATGGAAAAACGGATTTTGATTTATTTCCCCATGCACTTTCACATGCAAAGCAGGCCTTTGCAGATGAACAACAGGTCATGAAGACAGGAAAAGCTATCAATGTCATTGAATCAGAAGGAACTGATCAATTTGGAAGAACCATTATTGCTCATACAAAAAAATATCCTGTTTATAATCATTGTCATGAAGTCATTGGGACTTTTATCATTACTGAAGATATGACCAATGATATTGCGACATTACGTGAAAATCAGGAAAAAAATGATTTATTGACAAAATTAAACTATCAATTAACAAAAGAGAATACCACAGATTCTTTAAGTGGTTTATATAATCGTCGTTTTATTCGTTCTGAATTAGATTATCTATATCAATCTTTTCAAGATGAAGAAACACCATTTTCAGTGATTTTATTAGATATAGATAACTTTAAACGAATCAATGATGAATTTGGTCATGCAGTCGGAGATGAAGTGATATCCTATGTAGGAACTGTCTTATTAAATATTAAAAGACAGTTATATCCGACAATGGAACCTTGTCGTTATGGAGGAGATGAGTTTTTAGTGATTTTACCGACTTATCAAAGAGAAGGGGCACGTGCGATTGCGAAAAGTATCAAAGATGCTTTTGATCAGCATATCTTTAGTTATGAACAGTTTCATGAAACTATTGGGATGTCTATAGGGGTAGCTTCTATGAGAAAAGAAGACAAAAATGTACACGCTCTTCTAGAAAGATGTGATCATCGCTTATATTTAGCAAAGAAAAATGGAAAAAATCAAATTTCTTATTAAAATTTGATGCATAGGATATAATAAAAACAAAAGTTGTTTGACTATTGGCTATCTGTTAAGTAAAATAAAGGTATAAAAGGGAGTAGTTGGCACTTAGTGTTTACGATGACGACAGACCCGATAGATTTATCCGTATCGTAATTAAACAACGAGACTTTTATTGTGGATACAATAAAGTTTCGTTGTTATTTTTTTAGAAAGGAAAGGTGGATATGTATTATCATCAGGAAATTGAAGACGTTAAAAAACAATTAAATACTGATTTAAAAAATGGTTTAAATCAAAGTGAGGTAGAACTAAGACAACAACAATATGGTTTCAATGAAATTGAAGGAGAAAAGAAAAAACCATTATTGATTCGTTTTCTGCTACAATTTAAAGATGCTTTGACAATCATCTTAATTCTTGCGGCTATTATTTCTATTGCTGTTGATCCAGGAGAATGGATTGATAGTGCCATCATTATTTTTGTTGTTGTGGTGAATGCAATTTTAGGATTAGTTCAAGAAAATAATGCAGAAAAATCATTAGAAGCTTTACAAAAGATGGCAAGTCCGATGGCAAAGGTCATGAGAGAAGGGCATACAATGACTATTCCAGCAAGTGAAGTTGTACCTGGAGATTTATTAGTCATTGAAGCTGGAGACTGTATCGCCAGTGATGCTAGAATTATTGAAGCTTTCAACTTGAAAGTCGATGAAAGTGCTTTGACTGGAGAAAGTGTTCCAGTTGATAAATCAAGTGAAATCTTAAAAGAAGATTGTCCATTAGCAGAAAGAAGTAATATGTTATATGCTTCGTGTTATGTCACATATGGTCGTGGGGTTGCGATTGTGACAACAATTGGCAAAGACAATGAAGTAGGAAAGATTGCTTCTATGTTACAAAGTGCAAAAAAAGAAAATACACCGTTACAAAATAAACTTGATCAAATTGGTAAATCAATTGGCGTGATGTGTATTTTTATCTGTATCGCTGTTTTTGCAATGGAATTATTATCAGGGATGGGCTTCCTTGATGCTTTTAAAACAGCTGTTGCTTTAGCGGTTGCTGCTATTCCAGAAGGACTTGCAACAGTTGTGACTGTTGTCCTTGCTTTAAGTGTACAAAAGATGGTTAAGAAAAATGCGATTGTGAAATCTTTACCAGCTGTTGAAACATTAGGTTCAACATCCATTGTCTGTTCAGACAAAACAGGAACTTTAACACAAAATAAAATGACTGTTGTCAAAGTTTATCAAGATCAAGGACAAATTGAACCAATTGAAACATGTAGTCAACAAGCGTATCAATTGCTTAATTATTTTACTTTATGTAGTGATGGAACAATTTCTGTTGTTGATGGAAAAGAAGTGTCTGTTGGTGATCCAACAGAAACAGCATTAGTGAAAGCAAGTTTAATCAAAGGATTTATGAAAACAGATTTGATGACACAATATCCACGTTTTAATGAATTATCTTTTGATTCAGATAGAAAAATGATGTCAGTCTTTGTAGAAGATGATGGCAAATATCTACAGATTACCAAAGGTGGTCCTGATGTGATCTTTTCACGTTGTTCAAATATTGATTTAGAGACAGTATCAAAGGTTAATGAAACAATGTCAAAAGATGCTTTAAGAGTCTTGGCTTTAGCGATTCGTTATTATGATGAAAAACCTGAAACTGTTAGCAGTGAAGATAATGAAAAAGATATGACTTTTGTAGGAATGGTAGGAATGATAGATCCACCAAGAGAAGAAGTCAAAGATGCGATTGCTGAAGCAAAAAAAGCAGGTGTCAGAACGATTATGATTACAGGAGATCATATTGTCACAGCAAGTGCCATAGCCAAAGGATTAGGAATATTAGATGAAGGACAAAAAGCAATCATGGGTGATGATTTATCTAAAATGTCTGATGAAGAATTATTTGAACACATTGAAGATTATTCTGTTTATGCACGTGTAGCTCCTGAACATAAAGT
>CAMFRJ010000010.1 GCA_945981915.1 uncultured Erysipelotrichaceae bacterium | reverse complement strand
CATAAGAAATGTAGTGAAGATCCTACAAGTATCCATAGATGCCAAATACTATGCATATATTTGATTTTATTTTGTAAAACATAAAAAACAACACCGATGGTATAAGCTAACCCTCCTAATACAAGCAACCAAATACCCATACTTGGTAATGCAACAGGTAACAAATTGATTTTAAATACAATACACCATCCCATAACCAAATAACAAAACATCGAAAATTTTTTATGTCTTTCTATATCTATTGCATTTAATGTAATTCCTAAAATTGTCACACACCAAATAATTGCAAATAGTGTCCATGCCCAAAATGGATCATGCGGTCTTATCGAACATAATAATATAGGTGTATATGTCCCAGCAATCAATACAAAGATGCTACAATGATCCATGATCTGAAATACTTTTTTTGCTTTTAAATTTGGTGATAAACCATGATAAATAGCACTCATTGTATAAAGTAAAATCATTGAAATCCCATAAACGATTCCTGAAAACAACGCATACCCATCTCTTGCAAAAATGATGCATAATACCAAAGAAACAATTCCAGATACGCCTCCAACAATATGGCTAACCATATTAAAGATTTCTTCCCCTTTTGTATAAAATGGAAGTTTTCTATCATCTAATTTTGTTCTTTTCATATTCAAAATCATAAAATCACCTCTTCACTGTTAAATGTGGTTTTAATAACCACATTTAATGATTTCATATGTATTTTAACAATAGCTTATTCATCTGTCAAGACTCTTCAATTCTTTATTTCTTTCTTTTCTGTTTTCGTTTATAATATAAAACTATAGGAGAAAAATTATGAAAAAAATAGCAAAGTTTGAAAAAGTTTCATTAAAACAATTTAAAAAAGATTTTTTAGATTCATTTTCATCTTATAGTGAAAATGAAGTTGAAAAAATTTATGAAGACTTATTAATTCCTAAAAGAGCAACCAAAGGATCAGCAGGTTATGATTTTTATAGTCCAATTGATTTTTCTTTAGCACCAGGAGAAACAATAAAAATACCTACAGGTATAAGAGTGCGAATAAATGATGGTTGGGTCCTTGCCTTATATCCTCGTAGTGGTCTAGGTTTTAAATTCAGATTACAATTAAATAATACTGTTGGTATCATCGATAGTGACTATTATAACAGTGATAACGAAGGACATATGTTCGTTAAACTCACAAATGATAGTAATGAAAATAAAACCGTTGAATTAAAAGCTGGTCAAGGAATGGTTCAAGGAATTTTCTTTGAATTTGGTATTACAGAAGATGATGATGCCAATGAAGAAAGAAATGGTGGCTTTGGTTCAACAACAAAATAATTATGTTTATATTGTCAAATGTCAGGATCATACGCTTTATACTGGGTGGACAACCCATTTAAAAAAACGTATTGAAGCACATAACAAAGGTTATGGCGCAAAGTATACAAAATCTAGAAGACCTGTTGAACTTGTGTATTTTGAAGTTTTTCCTGATAAATCAACAGCTTTAAAAAGAGAATATCAAATCAAACAAATGACAAGAAAACAAAAGGAAATATTAATTAAGGGGAGTCAAGATTGATTCCCCTTCACTGTATCAAATTTTGTCTTTTTAAAATAAATATAAATCATAACTAAAGAAATAACCGTTGATAATGGTGCTGCAATTCCCATATGTAATAGAGTGACGCCTGGAAGTCCTGCAATCAATAATGTTAGCGGAATTCTTCCTAAAAATGTTGCTGTCAAGCTATGAACCATTGTAAAAACAGTTTTTTGGTAACCATTGAGATACCCATTTAAACAAAACAAGAAACTTGTTAATAAACAATCTATTGAATAAAATTTCAAATAAAGTGCCCCTTGATCAATTACAGTTTGATCATGAGTAAATATACGAGTAAAAAGAGTTCCATCAATCACGCAAATTGTTGTAATGATAACAGCAAAGCTCAAACAAAACGTTATAGCATACTTTAAAGATTGTCTAGCTCTGTCATATTGTTTCGCACCAACATTTTGAGCAACAATCGTTGCTAAAGATGCCCCTAAAGCCATTGATGGCAACATGAGAAATCCCATCAATTTTTCAACAACACCTACTGCTGCACTAGCTACCACTCCCATACCATTGATGACGATGGTGATAATTAAAAATGAGAGATTAACCAAGATACTTTGAAACCCTACTGGAAAACCAATTTTTAATATTTTATTGAAAAAAGCAGAAAAACAGATATCTTTTTTATGAAAAGAAAATCCTAAACCTTTTTTCTTTAAATAAACAATCGCAAAAACAAAGGATAATCCTTGTGCTAAAACAGTTGCAATTGCTGCTCCAATAGCACCCATATGAAAATAACCAACTAAGATAAAGTCTGCAGCTATATTAATGATACACGCAATAAAAACAAATAAAAGTGGTGTTTGACTATCACCTAATCCTCTTAAAATACTACTGACAACATTGTATCCAATAATGAAAACAACTCCTATTGAACAAACAAATAAATATTCTCTAGTGACTAATATAGCCTCTTGAGGCGTGTTCATTAATAAAACAATTTGATGATTGAATACAAGTAATAGAATCGTTAGTATGATAGAAATAATACCTGACATCAAGATGCCTGCACCAACTGTTTTTGACAATTTATTTTCTTCATGAGATCCAACATATTGTCCTAATAAAACAGTCACGCCTGTTGTCAATCCTAAAACAAAGTTTGTAATGAGTGACATAACTTGACTTCCAATAGATACGCCTGATACATCAAATGTTTGGCCAAATTGTCCAACCACCAACAAATCAACTGAGCCATATAAGACTTGTAATAAATTTGATATCATATATGGAATCGCAAATATCATAAGTGATTTAAAAACATTCCCTTTTAATAATTGATTATCCATATCTTCCCTCCTTATTAAAAAAGCTGAATAAGGTCTTACCTTATCCAGCATTCATATCATTAATACCCTCCGGTCACTATTATGTTAATCATTATTATTTTGTTTGTCAACAGACAATGTTATTTCTTTTAAATCTTGATATCTTTTCACAATATAACCATAATTTTCACGACAATGAGGAAATATACAATCACTACAATCCTTGATATCTCCCTTCATTCGATAATTTCCTCCACAATCTTTTAATACATATAATGGACAAAAACAAAATAAACAATTTAGTTTTTCTCGATCCATCTGATGGCAAGGATAATATTCACACTCTTTATGATTGAAAAATTGATAGTTATGCGACATATACTTTAACTTCTACATTCTTGAAATCAATATGATCATCAAGTTCATAGACAACTTGTGACATTGTATATTTTCCATGATTAATAAAGATTTCAAAGACATGATAATCATAATAAAGTTCTATATGATAGTGTCCATGCAATTGTGGGGATACCACATCATTGCATACTTTATTTGCTACAATAGAAACATTTTCTCTATTGATATGTAAACAATCGTCTTGAATATCGATCATAAACCCACCTAGATTCAAATAGCTATTTGAATTCAAATCTGCAACTAACTTAAATGGTTTTTGGAAAGAAATCTCTCCTTCTTTATCAAATAAAGCATCTATTTCAGGTAATAGTTTTTGATACAAAGTCCCATTTTGATAATTTAATATTCTTGGCATAATAAACATACCAACCCACTCTTGTCCTGGTACCGGTTTTCTCATTCTTAACCACCCAAGAAGCATTCTTTCATTATCTTTAGATAAGAATGTTTGTGGTGCATAAAAGTCAAGACCGTAATCCAAATAAGGAACATCTCCATGACCATGAATTGTCAATGTTTCCTCATCAAAATCAATGGGCATATATCTGGCATTGCTGACAGGTTTTGGTGGAAGATCGGTATTTTCTGGTGAAAAGATCATGATATACTGATTATCTACTTGCATTACATCAGGACATTCCCACATATTGCCAATATCATTGTCTTGATAACTATTTTTATATGTAAAATGAATACCATCATCACTTTCATAAAACAAAGCTTTCCCACAATAATCATTTTCGTAAGCAACCTTACTACCAATAACCATTGCATACTTTCCATCCGCTTTTTTCCATACTTTAGGATCTCTTGTATGACGATAATCTCCGATATACGCATCTTGTATCATGGGTATGATTTGTTGTTTATTATTTTGATTATCAAAATGCAAACCATCTTGACTAATCACTAAGGCTTGTGATGCTCTAAGATCATCATCTCCAAATTGCACATGAACATAATCTGGATTTTCTTTAGCATAACGTATGGCTGTATAGTACAGATATAATTGATTGTCTATTTCTATTGCAGAGCCTGAAAAACACCCATTACGATCATAATCTTTAGATGGATATAAGGCGATTGGTAAATGTTGATAATGAATAAAATCTTGAGTTATTGCATGTCCCCAATGCATAGTACCCCATTGATTAGCATAAGGAAAATGTTGGTAAAATATATGATAATTACCTTGAAAATAAATCAATCCATTAGGATCATTGATCCAATGATAAGGTGCAGTAAAATGTAATTGTGGTCTCATTTTAATAAACTCCTTTTAATATTTCTTTTATTTTTTTGACAACGCCATCATTTTCATTTGTATCAACAATTGCATATGCAATAGCTTTAATGGCAGGAACAGCATTTTCCATAGCATAAGCATATTTGACACTTTGTAACATTTCATAATCATTCATCTGATCACCAAAAGCAGCAACTTCATCTTTGTTGATATGAAATTCTTGTAATAGTGCTGTCAAAGTTGTCCCTTTGTTAACTGTCTTATAAAATATATCAAACCATACATGTCCTGTTGTCACAAGTTTTAAACGATTATTGAGTTTAGATGCAATAGCTTGTGTTCTTTTTTCTATCTGTCCATCAAAGTGAGCTAATGAAAATTTTAAAATATCATCATCAATATCATCATAACTATCTACGAAAACAACATTTTTCATAAATAAAGAAATAAAATCTTTTTTATATTCATAATCCTTTGAAATATAAGCATGCTTATTTCCTGATACAACAATCATACAATCATGATATGGTTTTATAATTTCTAATGTTTCTAAATAATCGTTTTTATCTAAAAAGTTTGTATATAAAGTTCTTCCTTGATAAACAACCTTTGTTCCATTTTCACACAGATAAATTAAATCGTCTCTTATAGATTCATCAAATTTAGAAAGCAATAAATCATACTGATTTCCTGAAGCCACCATAAACATCATATTCCTTTTTTTCATTTCTTCATAAACATCCTGAAACTCTTCACTATATGATTTATCATCTCTTAATAATGTTCCATCCATATCACTAGCAATCAGTTTTATCATATACTTTCTCCTCAATGATTTTGAAATTTTTTAAAGCATTATAAATCCCATCATTTTCAACATCTGTCGTGACATAATCAGCAGCTTCTTTGACTTTATCAGAGGCATTTCCCATCGCAATCCCTAATCCTACATGTTTTAACATATCAATATCATTACCACCATCACCAAAAGCAATCGTTTCTTCTATACTAATGTTGAGATGTTGACAAATCTCATCAATTCCTTTATTTTTTCCTCCATCTTGTGGTATGACATCAGCAAACAAAGGATGCCATCTAGCTGATTTACAATGATCTAAATGTTGAAATAATTCATATTCTTGATCTTCATTAATGAAAATCATTAATTGATAAGTATCATGATCTTGTATACGTGATATATCATCAATAGGATTCATCATATCTTCTTTACCAACATGAAACTTTTGATACTGTTCACTGTAGAGATTGATATAAACATAATCTCTTTCTGCAAAAACGCATGAAATCTTATGACTTTGAAAATAAGGTATTGCTTTCTCAATGTCTTTTTTATCAATAAAAACGTTTCTTACTACTTTTCCATCAACATGACAATATTGTCCATTTAACGCCAAATAACCATTAAAAGGAAATTGTTTCAAAACATGATCAATTGTTGTAACAGGTCTTCCTGTTGCAATAAATATTTTTACACCTTTTTCTTTTAAAAGCGTTAACGCTTTTAAAGTACTATCAGGAATTTTATTTTTTCCATGAGGAATCAATGTTCCATCAATATCAAAAAAAGCTGCTTTCATTATTTTTTGATCCTTATCGTAATTATATATTCTTCATCTAAATCAACAATCTCTTTATTTAATTGTATTCCTGTTCTTTCAATCATGTCTGTCGCCTGTTGAATCGTATTTAATGCTATCTTAACATTTTTAGAAATAGATTTTTTTTGATTAGGTTTTGGTTTTTTTATTTTTGGTTTTTTTTGAATTAAACTTTCTGTTTGTGCAACATTTAACTTTCTTTTTAAAACTTCTTTTAATATCTCTACCTGCTTATCTTTATCAACAGAAAGCATAGCTCTCGCATGTCTTTCTGTAATTTGTTTTTTATCAACCGCAAAAATCACATCATCATTTAATTTTAATAATCTTAATTTATTCGCAATCGTTGATTGTTTCTTTCCAACAATTTTAGCGAGTTCATTTTGACTATAATGATATTGTTTCATCAATGTTTGATAAGCTTTTGCTTCTTCAATTGGTGATAGATCCTCTCTTTGAATATTTTCAATAATAGCCAGTGTGGAAACTTCTTGATCATTATAATCTTCAATAATACACGAAATATCTTTTAATCCTGCTTTTTTACATGCTCGATATCTTCTTTCACCAGCAATAATTTCATATTTTTTATCTTTCTTTCTAACAATAATAGGTTGAATTAATCCATTTTCTTTAATAGAGTCAGCAAGTTCTTCTATTTTTTCCTCATCAAAAACAGTTCTTGGCTGTTGTTTATTGACAACTATTTTATTGATATCTATATTTTTTAATGATTTTCCAAACATATAAGCTCCTTATAGTGGTTGTTTTTTTATTTTTGAAAACTGCCTAGGATATTTTTTAGGTGTTTCTTTGACTTTTTTTATAATAATATTACTTCTTTGATCATCGTGATCAGCCAACGTAAAATCAATAACCTTTTCTATTTTCCCACCTAATAATTCTATTCCTCTTTTTGCTTCAACCAATTCTTCTTTTGCTTTTCTACCTTTTAAAGATAAAAAATATCCTCCTTGTTTAACTAACGGTAAACAAAGTTCATCTAAGATATTTAATCTAGCAACCGCTCTAGCCATGACAAGATCAACACTTTCTTTATGATCTAAAGCATACTCTTCTGCTCTCGCAGCAATAGCCTGACAGTAATCCAACTCTAATTCTTTAAATAAATGATTTAAAAATGTAATTCTTTTATTCAAAGAATCAACAATTGTTACTGAAAGTTCTGGGTAGACTATTTTTAAAGGAATAGAAGGAAAACCTGCTCCTGCTCCTACATCTATAATACTTTGATTTTGAAAATCAAAATCAAAAGCAATCGTTAAAGAATCATAAAAATGTTTGAGATAAACATCTTGCTTGTCAGTAATCGCTGTTAAATTCATTTTTTGATTCCATTCTACTAATAATTCATAATATCTTTGAAACTGTTTGACTTGTTTTTCTGTCAAGATTATTCCTTTTTCTCTTAAATAATTTTGAAATTCTAATTCTGTCATCTTACTCTCCGCTATATTTTTGTTTTAAATAAATTAACAAAACAGATATATCTGCAGGATTAATTCCTGAAATACGCGATGCCTGTCCTATCGTTAAAGGTCGTATTTGTGATAATTTTTGCTTTGCTTCTAAAGCTAAATTTTTCACATCATGATAATCAATATCTTCTGGGATTTGTTTTTCTTCCATTTTGATTTGTTTTTCTGCCTGTCTTTTGGCTTTTTCAATATATCCAGCATATTTAATTAAAATCGTAATTCTTCTTCTTTGTTCTGATGATAAATGTGGTGCATCAATATATGGAAGAAGCATTTCATAATTTATTTCTGGTCTTGTGATCAATTCTTTAGCAGAAATACCTTCTTTTAAATGAGTTGATCCATTTTTCACTAACATCTCATTAATTATATCTTTCGGTGTAAAACGTATTGTATTTAATCTATCAATTTCATCATAGATACCTTTCATTTTATCCTCATATCTTTGATATTCTTCATCTTTTACCAAACCACAGTCATGACCATAATGATATAATCTTTCATCTGCATTATCATGTCTAATTAATAATCTATATTCAGCTCTAGATGTTAACATACGATAAGGTTCTTTTGTTCCTTTAGTGACTAAATCATCAATCATAACCCCAATATAAGCTTCATCTCTTTTTAGAATCAATGGTTTTTTTCCTTTGATTTTCAATGTCGCATTGATACCAGCAATCAATCCTTGTCCAGCTGCTTCTTCATAACCACTTGTTCCATTAATTTGTCCTGCTGTATATAAATTTTTAATAACTTTTGTTTCTAATGTTGGCCATAATTGTAACGGATCAATTGCATCATATTCTATGGCATAAGCATATTTTAATATTTGACAATTTTCTAATCCTGGAAGTGTACGTATCATCTGTTCTTGAATATCATGTGGCATTGATGTTGAAAATCCTTGGACATAAATTGTATTCATTTCTTTTGATTCTGGTTCCAAAAATATCTGATGTTGTGGTTTATCAGAAAATTTAACAACTTTATCTTCAATTGATGGACAATAACGAGGGCCTATTCCTTTGACCAAACCACTATACATTGCACATTTATCTAAATTATCATGAATGATTTGATGTGTTTTTTCATTTGTATAAGTCAAATAACAAGGTGTCTGCTTGTCAATTGGTACATATTCATCAGTTGTAAAACTAAATGCTAATTTGTCATCTGTTCCAGGCTGTAAAGATGTTTTTGAATAATCTATACTGTTGATTTCTACTCTTGGTGGTGTCCCTGTTTTTAATCTTTGTATCGCAAAGCCTAATTGTTTTAATTTATCAGATAAGAATTTTGATTCTTTTTGTTGATCAGGTCCACTGGCATGTTTAGAATGACCAACGAGTATTTCTGCTTTTAAATAAGTTCCTGTTGTCAAAATAACAGCTTTCGCTTCATATTGTGTCCCATCATCTAAAATAACACCTTTGACACATTGATCTTCGACAATCAGATCTTCAACCATCCCTTCTACTAAATCAAGATTTTCTTGTTCCTTGATGACTTTTTGCATATATCTTGGATAGGCTTTCTTATCAGCTTGTGCTCTTAAAGATTGAACACCTGGTCCTTTTGCCGTGTTTAACATCTTCATTTGTAAATATGTTTTATCTGCCGTTTTAGACATTTGTCCACCTAAAGCATCAATTTCTCTTACTATTATTCCCTTGGCAGGTCCACCTATAGAGGTGTTACATGGCATTGATCCTATATTATTAACATTTGAAGTGACTAATAAAGTTTTTAAATTCATTCTTGCAGGAGCCAAACTTGCTTCAATTCCAGCATGCCCTCCTCCTACAACGATAACATCATACATAAAAACACCCCTTTCAATTCTTTCTTATTGTACTACATCACTTCTTTATTTACAAAAGAAAAAGTCAGGAGTCTGACTTTTCTAAGTAATATTGTATTTTCTTTCATTTATAGATGATAGATTTCATATAATTTCTATGACATTTTCATCATTCGTTAATTTTAATTGATGATTTTTTGATAAAATCAATAAATCATCATGTAATAAATGAATAATATCTTTTAAATATTGTCTATCACCTAAAATAATTTCTGAATAAGCTGTATTGATATCATCATCTCCTTTTATATTATAAAGTATCTTTGCCAAAAAAAACAAGGTCATTGACCTTGCTTATCTATCTCCAAAAATTTTTTCCACTACCAACAGAAACAATTTCAAATCGAACATTTTTTGATGTTCCACCTCTAAAATATTTACCAGCTTCTGTACCATTAAAAATATCAATATGATTCTTCTTAATAGCTCCACCTCTATCAACAACAATACCATATGCTGTAGATTCTATAGAGTAATTATGATTAGAAATTTTAATAATTGTTCCAAAAGGAATTGATGGATCTGCTGCTAAACAATAATAACTTTGCCCTTTGTAATATAATTTAGCACTATTATTTCCTTGTACTCCTGTCGTTGGACTTAAAGAAATACCACTTGCTGATTTCCCATGTCCACCAGCACAATCTCCACCATACGTTGTCAATTTACCAGTAAAATATGCTCCTGGCATCACTGTTCCCGTAGCGACAATTGTATCAGTTTTTTCCTGAATAACCTGACTTGAAAGCAACTCTTTTCTGACAGCTTTTCCATTTTCATAAGTCACTCTAACTTTATTTTTCACTTCTCCATTTTGCCCTTGTTGAACAACTTCTGTTGTAAATAAGTGTAATCCATTCGTTCTCACTGTTTGTGAAGGGATTGATTGAATTTCTTCCACTTCTTCTTCTGTTATACGATTGACTTGTAATAAATCTTTACTTTGAATAATATATGCCATATCTCTATTAACTGTATCTTTCTTATTCAAAGTAACATCTAATTCATCTAAAACATTTTTAACTGTATCTTGTCTTACAAGATAGTCTTTAACTTCACTCGCTCCATCCTTGTATTGAATTTCTACCGTTTCTTGATAGTTATCAATTTGGTTTGTTGCTCCTGATGTCATTGTTGTTGCCATCACCATCAAGTAGACAATCATTATAATGACTAACCCCTTCGATCGGGGATTTGAATCTTTCATCGCTTGTTTAATTTTTTTCATTAATTTTCCTCCTATTTAATACCAAGAATTGTCTTGGCATTAAACGTTGTCATTCTTGCAACGTCTTCTATCTCCATGTTCTTTAGCTTTGCTATTTCCTGGGCAATATAAACAACATTTGCAGGCTCATTTAACTTTCCTCTAAAAGGATGAGGTGTTAAATAAGGACAGTCGGTTTCAATTAATAAATACTCTAAACCAGTTTTTTCTGCCACATCTTTAGGAACTCTAGCATTTTTAAATGTTACTGGTCCAGCTAATGAAATATAATATCCCAAAGCTATAAATCTTTGAGCCATTTCAGCAGAACCGCTATAACAATGCATAATTCCTCGATGTCCATGAAGTTTTAGCATTTGATACGTATCCTCATAGGCATCTCTACAATGAATAGAAATTGGTTTGTCATGTTTTTTAGCAATTTCGATTTGCTTCTGGAAGATTTCTTTTTGCTTTTCTCTTGGAACATCATCCCAATAATAATCTAATCCAATTTCTCCTAATGCTACAACTTTCGGTTCATTTAAATACTCGTCAATAATGAATAAATCTTGTTCAGTTGTTTCTAAACAATCATTAGGTCCTATTCCCACTGCTGCGTAGATGAAATCATATTGTTTTGCTAGTTCTACAGCTCTTTTTGAAGACTGCAGATCATATCCAACAACCATCATATTTTCTACTTCATGATTTAAAGCGTTGTTGATATATAATTCATAGTTATCATATAATTCATCACTATTTAAATGACAGTGCGTATCAAAGTACATAAACTCACCCCGCCGTGAATATTAACAAAAACAATCATTTTTGTCAAATTTCTAAAATAAGAATTTCATCAATTTTCATATTTTAAGCATTTTATCGCTATTTTTTTCATCTTAAGAAGTGTTTTTTTAGATTTTTTCGAAAAAAACGTGTGAAATTTGTAGATTCCTATGATAAGTACCATATTTATTTTATAAAGGTGGACGGTATATTATATGCTGCCATTTTTTAAATATTCCACTTTTCATTCAATGTTAATCTATAAAAAATATATCCTTATTTTCTTGTCTTATACTTCCAAATTATGATTCATAAAAAAATCGTAGAGTTTCCTCTACGATCATTACAGCACTTTATTTTTCAAAATCAAATTCTTTAAATACATCTGAAACAGGTAAATCATTTTCAATGCTTTCAATAGTTTTAGCAAGCATAGCCGCTGTTGAGACAATTTGTAATTTTGGGAAGACTTTTTCTTCTGGTAAAATAATTGTATCTGTAACAACAACTTCTTTTGCAGCACAGTTACTTAATCTTTCAACAGCTGGTCCAGAGAATACCGGATGAGTACAAGCCACATAAACATTTTTTGCACCCTTTTGTAATAACATATCAATACCTGCAACAATAGTTCCACCTGTATCAATCATATCATCAATCATGATACATTCTTTTCCTTCAACGTCACCTAATACACCCATAATTTCTGCAACGTTTGGTTTTGGTCTTCTTTTATCAATAATTGCTACTGGACAATCTAAAGCAACAGCCATTTTTCTTGCACGAGTTGCTCCTCCATGATCTGGCGAAACAACACAAATATTTTCTAAGTTTTTATTTTTAAAATAATTGCAAATTAATGGTAATGCTTGCATTTCATCAACTGGAATATTGAAGAAACCTTGAATTTGAGCAGCATGTAAATCAACAGTAACAACTCTATTGACACCTGCAGTTGTTAATAAATCTGCAACTAACTTAGAAGTAATTGGTTGTCTTGGTTTTGCTTTTCTATCTTGTCTTGCATAACCAAAATATGGCATAACAGCAGTAATTTCTTTAGCAGAAGCTCTTTTTAAGGCATCAGCTAAAACTAAAATTTCCATTAAATTTTCAGTGACAGGATTAGATGTTGATTGTACAATAAAGACATCCTTTCCACGCACAGATTCATCAATTTCAACCAAGATTTCACCATCAGCAAAATGATGTACTTTTGATTTTCCTAATTCACATCCTAAGTTTTCACAAATATCTTGTGCTAATTTTAAAGACGATGATAATGCAAATACTGTAATTTTGTTTTTCATTTCTTTTACCCCTATTTTCCTACTTTATTTCTTTTTTCTTCTAAAACTTTGCTATATCCTTCTTTATTAACTTGTCTACTTCTTGCAATAGCAAAAGCATCTTCGTTAACTTCATCTGTAATTGTTGATCCAGCAGCAATAAATGCATTTTTTCCTATTGTAACTGGCGCAACGAGATTTGAATTACATCCCACAAATACATTATCTTCAATAATAGTTTGGAATTTATTTTTACCATCATAATTACTAGTAATTGTTCCACAACCAATATTTACATTTTCTCCAACAGTTGCATCTCCAATGTAACTTAAATGAGCAGCTTTACTTCCTTTTCCAAAAGTTGTTTTTTTCATTTCAACAAAGTTACCCATATGAACATTTTCTAAAATATGGCAATGATTTCTAAGTCTTGCATATGGACCAATATCAGTTCCACTTTCAATAATAGAATCAGAAATAACTGAGAATTTGATTTCTACATGATCTTTGATTTCTACATTATCAAATTCACAATATGGCCCAATATGACATCCATTACCAATAACCGTATGACCTTTAATGATACATCCTGGTTCGATTGTTGTATCATGCCCGATTACAACATCTTTACCAATATAAGTATTAGCCATATCGATAATATTTACACCATTTATTAAATGTTGTTTATTAACTTTATATTGTAATTGTTTAGTGGCTTCTTGAAGTTCGAATTTATCATTAATTCCCCCAACTTCTGATAAATCATCGATTTTATAACCTCCAACATTTAAATTCTGTTTGTTCATGATTTCAATGACATCAGTAATATAATACTCATTTTGAGCATTATTGTTTGTGACACTTTCTAAAGCTTTGAATAAAGCTTTATTATCAAAACAATATTCTCCAACATTCATTTCAGAAATTTGTCTTTGTTCATCACTACAATCTTTATATTCTACAATACCTTTCACTTGATTGTTATCTCTGATGATACGACCAAATTTTTTATCCAAATCACAATCACAAGTCATGACTGTTCCTTGCATATTGTTTTCATTGTGATATTGAATTAATTTTTGTAAAGTTTCTTTTGTGATTAATGGAGCATCTCCATTTAAAACAACAGTCGTTCCTTCTTTATCAGCCAGAACATCTCTTGCCTGCATTAATGCATGTCCTGTTCCTAATTGTTCTTTTTGTAAAACAAATTCAACACCATCAACTAATTTTTTAACTTCTTCTGCTTTATGTCCAACAATAACATAAATGCCATCAACACCTAATCCTTTTAATTCATCAACAATATGACAAATCATAGGTTTATATAAGACTTCATGTACTACCTTTGGCAGATCAGATTTCATTCTTGTTCCTTTACCTGCTGCCATAACAACTGCATATGTTTTCATATTAGCACCTCTCTACCTGTCTCTTATACACATCTGACGCTGCCGACGATATGCAGTGTGT